>CAKAHY010000002.1 GCA_916439265.1 uncultured Lachnoanaerobaculum sp.
TTGGATATTTTACCGAAGCCTTGAATATATATTTCTAAAATTTTCATTCTTAGCTCCTTTCATCTGAAGTTTTTAAGAGTGCATTAACACCATAAAATAGTGCTTTTTTCTCTATAGTACGCATATCCGTTTTATTTAGTTCATTTATAAAAAAGCCTAACATATCAGAAGAATGTTCGTTCATAAGCCTATTAAAATCATAGTTCGGTTCGCTCTCATCTATTATATTAAGTAGCTTAAAGCGAGTATATAGGACATCTAAATCAAATTCGATATCAGGATCTCTAAGACCTTTGATTTTTAGTTTATATATATTATGAGTACCTCTTTTATTGATTTCATTTGTTATACGCATAAGAAGCTCGGTATTTGTGGTATCGGTATTTATATTTAAAACTAAAGAAATATAAGAAGCACTGGCACAAGGAATAAAATCTAGACGAGTAACAGACTTGCTTATATTATCAATTTCTCCGAGTAAGTATCCATGTTCTCCGTATTCGTTTGAATCTAAAGGCTCAGGAGAACCGGGATAAGCCATTTTATTATAGAATAATACTTCGTGCTTGTGTATATGCCCAAGAGCATAATAGGTAAAATCTTTTTTAATAAGTGAATTTTTATCAAAAGGCAAATGATTTGTATCTCCACCGTGAGCCATTAATATACTTATCCTATCATCAGGTGCAGAGCGTATATCATCTAAGTTATATGCACGAAGTTCTTTATCATAATACGAAAAGCCGAAAACTTCTGTATTTAAGTCGCTAAAATAGATGCTGCTTAAATCAGGACTTTTTATAAAAAAGACATTATCTGCAAAAGAAAAGCTGTCCAGAGCAGAACCTTTTTTGATATAGTCGTGATTTCCGGTTATAATAATAACTTTTACATCGCTTATACTTGAAAATAAGTAGTTGACCTCTTTTAAATCTTTTATTAGAGCCTGTCTATGGAATAAATCTCCGGATATAAATAGAAAGTCAACTTTATTTTCTTTACAAGCATTTATTATATTATGAAAAGTATTTTTTATGGCATTACTACGCTCTTTGGACCAAGCTTTACCAACATCAGGGTTCATGCCATAATGTACATCAGAAATGTGAATAAATTTCATATAAGTCCTTTCGGTATTTTATAGCTCGCAATTACCAACAGTTCTAGGGAATGGGACAACATCTCTTATGTTGCCCATACCTGTTAAATACATAACACATCTCTCGAAACCTAGACCAAAGCCTGCATGACGATTTGAGCCATATTTTCTTAAATCCAGATAGAAATTATAATCATCTTCTTTCATATCAAGTTCTTTGATTCTTGAAAGAAGTTTGTCATAATTATCCTCACGTTGGCTACCGCCAATGATCTCGCCTATACCCGGAACAAGACAATCCATAGCGGCAACAGTCTTTCCGTCCTCATTAAGTTTCATATAGAAAGCTTTTAATTTCTTTTTGGATAATCAGTAACAAAAACAGGTTTTTTAAATACTTGTTCTGTAAGATATCTTTCGTGTTCTGTTTGTAAATCACAACCCCAAGAAACTTTATAATCGAAGTTATCGTTGTTTTTGCTGAGTATTTCTATAGCTTCTGTATATGTAACTCTACCAAAATCAGAATTTAAAACATTTTCAAGTCTATTCAATAAATCTTTATCTACGAATTGATTAAAGAAAGCCATTTCTTCAGGAGCATTTTTCTAATACATATTTTATAATATATTTTAACATTTCTTCTGCTATATCCATATCATCAACCAGATCTGCAAAAGCCATTTCAGGCTCTATCATCCAAAATTCTGCAGCGTGTCTTGTAGTATTTGAATTTTCAGCTCTAAAAGTAGGTCCAAAAGTATAAATATTTCTAAAAGCCATAGCATAGGTTTCACCGTTTAACTGTCCACTAACTGTTAAATTAGTTTCTTTACCGAAGAAATCTTTGCTATTATCTACCTTGCCATCAGCTGTAAGCTTTAGATTGTCCATGTCAAGAGTTGTAACTCTAAACATTTCTCCGGCACCCTCTGTGTCGCTACCTGTTATGATAGGAGTATGGACATAAACGAAATTTTTTTCGTTAAAAAACTTATGTATGGCAAAAGCAATTAGAGAACGAACTCTAAAAACTGCTTGGAAAGTATTAGTTCTAGGTCTTAGATGTGAAATGGTTCTAAGATATTCCATACTGTGTCTTTTCTTTTGCAATGGGAAGTCGGGATTTGACTCTCCCTCAACTTCTATTTTAGTAGCTTGAATTTCAAAAGCTTGTTTAGCCTGTGGTGTAGGAACTAAAGTACCTGTAATAATAAGGGCTGCTCCTACATTAGATTTAGCTATTTGTGAAAAATTATCTAAAGTATCATGATAAACAACTTGTATTTGCTCAAAATAAGAACCGTCGCTAAGAGATAAAAAACCGAAATTTTTTGAATCTCTATTGCTGCGAATCCAAGCACCTATAGTTATCTCTTTATTTAGATATTTATCTGTTTCTTTTGAATAATTCTCTTACTGTTATTAATTTCATATACAGTCTCCTTAGAATATTTGTTTGTTTTTTTAAATAAATAAATTATATTATAGCATAAAAAGGAAATGAAATCGATACAGGAAGAGGAAGTTTATGAAAAAAACATTCAAAAACTATATAAGAATAATATAAAAATAAGCCCCAAATCTGGGGGCTTACTTTATATCTTTTTATTTTATCCATTCTCCGTTTGCGTTTACATGGTATCCGTCTGGAGTAGTTGTATTTGCAAGCATTGAACCGTTAGAGGATAGGTAGTACCACTTATCGTTTGTCTTTATCCAACTTGTTGCCATAGTACCATTTTGATTTAGATAATACCAGTTATTATTATACAGTATCCAACCTTTAATCATTGCACCTGAAGTAGTATTAAAATAATACCATTTGTTATTTATATTAACCCAACCTAAGCTCATTGAACCATCATTAGCAAAGTTGTATGTAGTATTGTTTATATTATGTAAACCGGTCAACATATACCCATCCGTATTTAAGAAATACCATTTTGATGCTATATTAGCCCATTGGTTTTTGGCATATTGCCCGTCAGATTTCTTTAAACTCCATTTTTGGTTTGTCTTCTCCCAATTACCTGCATTAATACTTGGCAAGTTGGAAGATATATTAGTAAGTGAAAGTTGTGTCTGATTTTCGCTTGTTTTTGCTACAACTGAGCCACCGCCTGAACCACCACGAGAGCCACCGCCTGAACCACCACGAGAGCCACCGCCTGAACCGCCACGAGAGCCACCGCCTGAACCGCCACGAGAGCCGCCGCCTGAACCGCCACCGGAGTTATTAGTATCATTAGTACTGTTATTGTTTATATATTTTATATTAGTACCATCTGAAACTTCGCCTGATATTTTATTATAACTTCCAACATTTACCGGTGAAAGGATGGCTTTTGTAAAGTTTTTTATATTGGTATTTTCAATCTCTAAGCTTCCTTCTGAGAATATACCTGCAGTTTCCGGTACTTCTATACTATCTCTTGTATCAATTATATTTACATTAGAAAGTTTTACATTGCTACCGAGAGCTAATTGTATAAGCGTTTTCAATTTTTTGTTATTAGTATATATTTTGTGTCCTTCTCCATCTATGTGGATTAAACTATTTCCTTTTCCTATAAATAACGTGCTATTCAACTCTATATCAGATTTTAGATATATAGTTTCGCCTTTAGAACTTAGTATTGCATCTTCCAGTTCTTTAGCATCATATACTAAAAACTTGGAAAGCTTAGCGAACTCATACTTTAATTCTACTCTCTTATTTTCGTGTGCAGGTAAAGTTATTTTTGTGTATATATGTATCGTTGTCTTTTGTAGTCTGTATTTTTTTCTTTGTCTAAATCAACATTGTCTACTTTTTACAGCTGTTAATTTGCTAAATTTATTGCTTTTTTCGGTTATAGTAAACTCCCTGCCTTTGTCAACCATACAATAAGCTTTTTTATACTGACCTACTCCATCTTTTGAAAATTCTTTCCATTCCAAGGTGTATTGAACGAAATTATCCTTGTCTATAGGTGTATCTTTTTCTGAGTATATTTCATATCTTTTATTAGATGAGATATTTAAATTATCGTATGTTTCGCTATAAATAGGATAATTACCATTTATTATCATTATACCTATTTCGTTATTGGTAATATTGCCTGTGTTATGGGTGTCGGAATATGAGTTAACAAGTATGCCTATTTCGTTATCACTGACATTTACATTTGTAAATCCCCTAGCACCACGTATACCTATTTTGTTGTTTTTAACTTCTGAACCATTTACAGAAGCAGCTTTTTCTAGAGCAATATTATTATTGTTAAATATTCCACCTACTACACGATACCTACCTGATCCATATACTGCCACATCATATCCGGAGATATTAACATTATTAAATGTTCCGGACGCAAATACAGAGATACAATCAATACCCTTGCTATCCTTTTTGCTATATTCGCCCCTAGTTATAGTAGCATTGGTTATAGAAGTTGAAGTATTGCAGTCTATTCCTGTTTTATATCCCTCTAATGTGATATTAAGTGCTTCTGAACCTCCATATCTATAGAAGGAAATCCCGGTATTGTCTGTTTCTACTTTAGATATAAGTTTTACATTTTCAACTTTAGTTGCACCATTTATAGCACATTTTTCGTGCATAGTTTCAATCGTTAAGTCCTTTAATTCCCCGCCTGTTATAAGATCCTTTATACCTGAATTAGGATGTGTATATAACTTGTGGTTATGACCTAAAAGTTTTGCGTTTTCTAGATCTAAACTTTCAGTTAGTAAAATGTCTGCTGTTAACTCGATAGTGCCGCCAAAAGCTGCGGCATCTCTTAACTCGCTTTCGCTTGAAACAAATCTAGGTAGCTCCTCCATTGTAGATACTTCCGGTGTATCTGAATTCCCCATACTGCCGGCATCACTTACAGTAGCAGTATCGCTTGTGTTATTAGGCTCATTACCGGCATAAGACATTGTAGTCATACCGTACATTGCTACAAATGTTCCTAACAAAATACCATACTTTTAATTTTTCTCATACAAAACTCCTTTGCAATAGTTTTTATTTATAATATTCTAAAAATGATATTTAGCATATTTCTTAAAAAAATAAAATTCGAAACCATACACATATTAAAAAAAGCTACGATTATGATAACATTTCTATATTTATTTTTAATAATTTCTGTAAGAAAAATTATATATATATATATATGCAAGTGTTATTTTAATAAAAAAATATAAAAAAAATATACAAAAAAAATATTTATATATTTTAAAACTAAAATAGTGATATATTTTTGATGAAATTAAATAATAATCCATCAACTAATACTTGATATAAAAAAAGTAATTCCTAAGTAGTGGCTGTTGATTAGATAAAAATGAGCATATGAAACTTTTTTTGTAAATAGCTATTAAGTAATAGATCTTCTATGATAAAAATATAAATCATAGGTGGCCTTTTTATTATGGCAAAAAAAGATAAAAAAACGGTACACAAGGTTATAATGACTGAAGCTAAAAAGAAACATTATTCAGGAGTTGCTTGGGGAGTATGATATCTAAACAGCTGAAGATATTAAGGCTGTGCTTAAAGAGCTGTTAGGTGGAACTATTAAAGAGATGATGGAAGCAGAAATGGATGAACATCTTGGATATGGTAAATCTGAGAGATATAACAGTGATGACTGTAGAAACGGCTATAATCCTAAGATACTTAACAGCAGGTATGGTCAGGTCGGAATTGAGTTTCCTCAGGATTGCAAATCTACTTTTGAGTCTCAGAGTATTAAAAATGTCAAAGAGATATTTCAGATAAAGATAGGAAGACCCATGCAACCTTTAAGGCTTGCTTTCTGTCCTTGTAAATATCAATTTATAAGTATTAAATTAAAGTTATGGTATGGTTTATATTTGAGTTTGGTAGATAATTACAGATTATAGAAAATACAAAAGAAAAATAGACATTTCAAATTGTTAAGAATACCTGAAATGTCTATTTTTTTAATATATGATTTAATAAAATTATTTTTGTACTACAAAGTTGATATTTATACCTATAATTTTTGAATAAGCCTAGTTTGAATAGAAACTTATTTAGTCTGTACTATACCGTCTACTACCCATTCACCTGCAGCATTTACCATAAACCCGTCAGGTGTACGAGTACTTGAGAGCATAGCTCCCATACTACCGTTGGAAATAGGGTTTAGATAGTAGCATTTAAGCTTTCCGTCTTTTTCATCTTTTATCCATTGCCAATTTGTAAGCATATTTCCATCTTTATCAAATCTGAACCAAGAGAATTTGGCTTGTCCAAGTTTTTCGTTAGCAAAAGGATTTTCTATAGCCAACCACATATCTTTGTGTATGGTATTTCCTGTTTTGTATTGCCAATGACCATTGTTATTTGACCAAGTACCGCCTTTTACAACATAGCTTGGTAAAGGGGTAGAGGATGAGTTTTTTGCAGCTTGTCTGCTTGAGCCACCACCTGAGCTACCTCTTGAACTACCTCTACTACCTGAACCGCCTCTACTACTTGAACCGCCTCTACTACTTGAACCTACACCTGAGTTCCCACTATTTCCCGAATTACTACTGTTATTTGGCTTAGTATTACTGTCAGGTTTTGCATTGTTTTCAGGCTTTGCACTACTGTCAGGTTTTGCATTATTTTCAGGCTTTACACTACTGTCGGGTTTTGCATTGTTTTTAGGATTAGCTATAGTGTTAATTGTAACTGTATATTCGGCATGAGATTTATCTATAAAAGTAAACTGAATATTTATGTTATGCTTGCCGGGTTTGGCCGTAGCTTTTAACTTATCCTTATCATTATCTGAAATTTTTGTTGAATTTTTATCTATTTTGCTTTCGTCACTTCCAAAATCAAGACACGATAAAAGATTTTCTAAAGTAGGTATATTGTCCTCTTTGTTCGTCAGTTCTTTTTTGATAGGCTGTATAGTTTCAGCTAAGCCCTTTGTTCCTTTGGAGTATATTGTAACTATTGTATCTGTAAATCTTTCGTCGCCTGTTAAAGTAAAAGTTCTGTTATTTTCATCATAGTTTATATCCTCGGTACCGCCGTCGGCTTTAGTTTTCTGATAATAAAAATCACTATCATCTAATTGCGGTAAAGTATAGGTGACGGTTTGTGGGTTTGAGACTGTCGGTGTTTCAACTTTATAAGGAATAACTTGGTTGTTTGATGGCGATGGATCCGCTGCAGCCTTTACTATCAAGTTTCCGGGTTCCTTTGCGTGCAGTATATATCCTCCATCATCACCGGAGCTTAAATGTGTTACAACGGCTCTATATTGGGAGAAAATAGGATTGATACTGGAGAAGTAATAGTTAGGGTTACTTCCTTGGTCGTAGTGTTCCCCTAAAGAAATTTCTTGGATATTTCCATCTCTTCTTTCTAATCTTAGTGTTAATTTCTTTTTTGCACTTGTCGCATAAGCGGTAATAGTGTCAGTTGAATTTTTCTTTGCTGTCTGCCTCCGTATAAGTATCAAAAATTACCAATGTTTTCGTCGGCGTAAGTCTTAAATCCTGAAGCCCCTACAGAAGTGGCAATTAAGGCTAAAGAACTAAGAGCTACGATTAATGATTTTCTTTTTTTCATCATAGTGTCCTCACATTCTCGTTTTTATAGGCATAATAACTAAATACGTATTAAGATGGTGTTAAGAAAATAAGAGTAATGCCTATATTTATCATTTGTTATAGGCTTTTTTTAAGACTTGATTTTGTTGAATTTTTATATTAAATACATTTTTTTCGGTGTTTAAATGAATTATTTTAAATCGAATATAGGAATACAGATTAAAAAGATTAAGATAAAAGGTATAAACAACATAGAGATATCTTGTAAAAATTAACAAGAAAAAAACATATTTATACAAGAAATTATTCACAATTAACAAAAAAATATGATATAATTAATGCACAATTAACAAAAAAAATATTTTTAGTGTTTATACTACTTTTTACTGCGAGGTGATAACATGATCAAAAAAGAAATGATTGCGATGCTATTAGCAGGGGGGCAAGGAAGTCGACTTGGAGTACTAACACAAAAGGTTGCAAAACCGGCAGTATCGTTTGGAGGAAAATATAGAATTATAGACTTTCCTCTTAGTAATTGTATTAATTCCGCATAGATACAGTCGGAGTATTGACGCAATATCAACCACTTAGATTAAACGCACATATAGGAATCGGTATACCTTGGGATTTGGATAGAAATGTCGGAGGAGTAAGTATACTTTCTCCTTATGAAAATTCTAAAGGTAGTGATTGGTATACAGGAACAGCAAATGCTATATATCAAAATCTTGAATATATGGAGAGTTATAATCCGGATTATGTTCTCATTTTATCCGGGGATCATATATATAAGATGGATTATGAAGTTATGCTTGATTACCATAAGGCAAATAAGGCAGATGTAACTATAGCTTCTATGCCTGTACCTATGGAAGAAGCATCCCGATTTGGAATAGTTATAACAGATGAACATAATCAAATTACGGAATTTGAAGAAAAACCGACTGCTCCAAGGAGCAACTTGGCTTCTATGGGCATATATATTTTTAATTGGAACATTCTAAAAGAAGCTTTAATATCCTTATCAGATGAACCGGGTTGTGATTTCGGTAAACATATCATTCCTTATATACATTCAAAAGAAGATTCCAGAGTTTTCGCTTATGAGTATAATGGATATTGGAAAGATGTAGGAACTCTTTCGACATATTGGGAAGCTAATATGGAATTAATAGATATTATTCCGGAGTTTAATCTTTACGAAGAGTATTGGAGAATATTCACAAAATCAGATATTATACCACCACAATATTTATCAGAAGATTCTGTGGTTGAAAGAAGTATCATAGGTGAAGGTACAAGTATATATGGTACAGTTATTAATTCTGTAATAGGTGCCGGCGTTACTATAGAAAAGGGAGCAGTCATAAAAGATTCTATAATTATGAAAGGAACCTTAATTAAAGAGAATACAAAGGTAGACAAAGCTATAATTGCGGAGTATAGTAATGTAGGTAGAGATTGCGAAATTGGTATTGGTGAATATAGAGAAAGTATTTACGATAAAAAAGTTTATAACTGTGAACTTGCGATTATAGGGGAACAGACGATTATTCCGGATGGAGTTAAGATAGGAAAGAATACAGCTGTTATGGGAGAAACTCTTTCCACTGATTATGAAAATGGAATTTTAGAAAGTGGTTCATATATTATAAAGGCAGGTGGCAGATAATGAGAGCAGTAGGTATTATTTTAGCAGGTGGTAACTCTAAGAGAATGAAAGAGCTTTCAAATAAGAGAGCAATTTCAGCTATGCCTATAGCCGGTAGCTTTAGGAGCATAGATTTTGCACTTAGCAATATGAGCAATTCACATATACAAAAGGTTGCAGTGTTTACGCAGTATAATTCCAGATCTTTAAATGAACATTTGAGTTCGTCAAAATGGTGGGATTTCGGAAGAAAGCAGGGAGGACTTTTTGTTTTTACTCCAACAATAACGGCGACAAATTCAAATTGGTATAGAGGAACAGCGGATGCTTTATATCAAAATTTGACATTTTTAAAGAAATCTCATGAGCCTTATGTTATAATAGCGGCAGGAGATGGAGTATATAAGCTTGATTATAATAAAGTTTTGGAGTATCATATAAATAAGAAAGCGGATATAACTGTTGTTTGCAGAAAAGTAAATGATAGTGATGATCTAACCAGATTTGGACTTGTTTCTATTGATGACGATGGAAGAATAACAGATTTTGAAGAAAAACCTATGTTATCAGTAGCAAATAATATCTCTTGTGGAATTTATGTTATAAGGCGAAGACAACTTATAGAACTTATAGAACGTTGTATAGCTGAGGATAGATATGATTTTGTAAGAGATATACTTATACGTTATAAAAAAATATAAAAAGAATATATGCTTATAAAATAGATACATATTGGAATAATGTTGCTTCTGTAGAATCTTACTATAAGACCAATATGGACTTCTTGAATAAAGAGGTAAGGGATTATTTCTTTACAGAATACCCAAGTATATATTCAAAAATAGATGATTTACCGCCGGCTAAGTACAATCCCGGTGCAGAAGTTAAAAATTCTTTGATTTCCAGTGGTTGTATAATTAATGGTAAGGTGGAAAATTCTCTTTTATTTAAAAAAGTATACATTGGAAATAATTGTGTCATTAAAAATTCTGTTATACTGAATGATGTATATATAGGTGATAATACAGTTATAGAAAATTGTATAGTTGAAAGCCGAGATACAATTAGGGCAAATACAACTCATATAGGAGAGCCTAATAATATTAAGGTTGTTATAGAGAAAAATGAAAGGTATGCCTTATAAGAGGTATAAGAAGGGGGAGAAGTATGCAAATAACTGATGTTAGGGTAAGGTGCATTGATAAAGAAGGAAAGATGAAAGCTGTTGTTTCTGTAACTATAGATAATGAATTTGTAATTCATGATATAAAAGTTATAGAAGGTGATAAAGGCTTATTTATTGCTATGCCAAGTAGAATGGCTTCAGATGGAGAATATAGAGATATAGCACACCCAATTAATTCTCAAACAAGAGATATTATGCAGAGAACAATTATTGAAAAGTATAAATCAACTGTACTGGATAATGAAAAGTTGGAAGTATAGTATAAATACAAAAAAATTTAAAATAAAGTTTAAACTTTGAATTAAAAATAAAGCTAGACTTGCAGTAACATCAGTATCAGCAGTCTAGCTTTTAGTATTTTATGTGATTTTTTTATTAGCTACAAAAATAAACTGAATATTATTTATAAATAGACTTAAAAAAACTGGGAGAACAATAATGACAATTAATGATATAGCATCAATGGCAGGAGTATCAAAGGCTACAGTATCGAGGTTTTTAAATGGTGGTTATGTAAGTAGTGAAAAGAGGGATCTTATCAGCAAAGTTATAGAAGAAACAGGTTTTGAACCTAATTCTCAAGCTAGGACACTAAGAACTAAAAAAACAGGTTTAATAGGTGTTATAATACCTAAAATCAGTTCTGAAAGTATTTCTAGAATGGTAGAGGGGATAAGTACAGAATTTTATAAGACCGGTTATAAATTATTATTGGCAGATACTGCTAATGATGAAATGGAAGAGCTATTTTACCTAAAAACTTTAACCAAGTATAGTGTTGATGGAATAATACTCTTAGGTACTGTGATTAGTAGTGCACATAAGAAAGTTATGAAAGAGTGCAAAATACCGTTGGTAATTTTAGCACAACAAGTTTCAGGGCAAGCTTGTGTATATTTTAATGATTATGAAGTTATGAAAGACTTGACAGACTTAGTGGATACCACTTCTAAGAATATAGCTTATATAGGAGTTAATAAAAAAGACAAGGCAGCAGGTCTTGACAGATATAATGGTTTTATTGAGGCTGTAGAGGATAAAGATATTAATACGGAATCTAAGATAACTAATAAAATTACAGATTTTTTAATGGAATCAGGTAAAAAAAGCTTGCCAAGAAATATTAAAAAGAAAATGCCAGTATAGATACTATAGTATGTGCTACAGATAATTTAGCAGTAGGAGCTATGGAGTATATTAAGAGTATAGGTAAGCGTATACCGGAAGATATACAAATTGTAGGTATGGGAGATAGTACCATAGGAAATATTATAAGTCCAAAACTTACAACAGTCCATTTTTCCATATAAGACAGCCGGTATGGAAGCGGCAAAAATGCTTGTAAGGCTTATTCAAGGTAAGGATATAAGCACTATGGAGATGAAAAATCAATGGGAATATTATAAGTAGGGAATCTACCAGATAAAGAGAAGTTCCTTATCAGTAAATTGAGGTATACACACTAAATTTACTGATAAGGGATTTTTTGTTGTTTTAGAAAGATAAAAACAATAAATAGTTATTTAATTGAAAAATAGATAACTATTATAAAAAAATTCTGATTAATAAAAGAAATGATGTATATTAATATAAAATATTTGACATAAATCAAAAATAATTTATATAATATAATTAATAAAAAAACAAAAAAACTTGAGTATGGTTGTAGCGGTTTTTGTTAAAGGTGGAGTAGGGTATAAAGAACAGAAGTCTTCATATAACCCAAGTGGAAATAAGTGGACTAAGAAAGCACCTAATTGGAAACCGGTTTATACATCTGAAAGTTGTGTTGTAGGGGAAATTATATATTAGTAGTAGGAAGGGGTAGCTCTGACTGGTCTTTTTACTGTGCAAAATAATCCATTCGATCAATAAAGTTTTTGAGGTGTCTTATGTATAGAAAAGGTTTAAAGGATTTTCTTTTATTAATTTCGCTTAATATATATATTGCTTTTATATCAACATTTTTTTATACTTTTTGTAAGATTACAGGTATCTAAAACATATGAAACTAAAAATGAGATGATATATATTATATGTACAATGTTGATATATGGAATCGTATTATCTTATATCGGTACTAGAGAATATGCGATGCTAAGTCTTATATTGGTTGCTATAATCTTGGTTATTCAAGTATTACTAAGATTACATAGGAGAGAAGTCAGTCTTTTAATTATATACTTAGGCTTTGTTATATATGAGATATTTAAGAAAAATGAAATGTATAAGATAAGTAAAAAAACTGCTATATCTAAGAAGATAAATTTTTGATATAGCAGTTTTTATTATATATTAATAAAGAAGTTCGGAAGCTTGATGAAGGTATATAGTATTTTTTGTCAGAAATAAAGTAAATATATGAATACCTAAAAAAATAGTATTCATATATTTACTTTATTTCATTTTTAGGATATATTGTGTTATATATGGAAACGATACCAATATTATAATTTTTAAATATTTTAAGGAGGTAAAGATGGATTACAATAGATCTGCAAAAGAAGTTTTAGCGGCTGTTGGAGGTAGTGAGAATATAGTTTCTGCAGCACATTGTGCAACCAGACTTAGGCTTGTAATTGCTGATAATAGTAAGCTTAATAAGGAAGAACTAGATAATATAGACAGTGTTAAAGGTGTTTTTGAGGCACAAGGACAATTGCAAATTATTTTTGGAACCGGAACAGTAAACAAAGTCTATGATGAGTTTATTGCTTTAAGTGGTATAAAAGCGGCTTCTAAAGAAGAAGTAAAGGCGATGGCGGCATCTAAGATAAATATTTTTCAAAGACTTATAAAAGTGCTTGGAGATATATTTGTTCCTATTATACCGGCAATAGTTGCAAGCGGTTTCTTAATGGGACTTATGAACGGTTTAGATTTTATGGTCAAAAACAATCTTTTAAATATAGATACAAATAGTTCTATTTATGTGTTTGCAAGTTTATTTTCAAATATAGCATACATATTTTTGCCTATACTTATAGGATTTTCAGCAGCTAAAGTATTTGGTGGAAATCAATATTTGGGTGCTGTAATCGGTATGATTATGATACATCCAAGTTTACAAAATGCTTGGGCAGTGGCAACAGAGGGAGTGGCAACACACCAATCAGTATGGTTCGGTCTATATAAAATAGAAATGGTCGGTTACCAAGGACATGTTATTCCTATAATGATTTCAGTATGGATAATGTGTTTAATAGAGAAAAAGTTACATAAAGTTATACCTGCTATGTTTGATTTGTTTGTAACTCCATTGGTATCAGTATTTGTTACAGGTTATCTGGCTTTATCATTGATTGGACCGGTATTTGTATTTTTAGAGAATGGGCTTATAAACGGAGTTCAATTACTTATTTCTATACCTTTTGGAATAGGTTCGTTTATAATGGGACTTTTATATGCCCCAACGGTAGTTATGGGTATACATCATATGTATACAATTATTGATCTTGGACAAATAGCAACGTATGGAGTAACTTTTTGGTTACCTCTTGCTTCAGCAGTTAATATAGCTCAAGGTGCGGCGGCTCTTGCAGTAGGCGTAAAAACTAAAGATACAAAGCTTAGAAGCCTTTGCTATCCATCAGGATTTTCAGCTTTACTAGGTATTACAGAGCCTGCAATTTTTGGTGTTAATTTAAGATATATAAGACCTTTTATAGCCGGCTGCTTAGGTGGTGCTATAGGTGCAGTTTTTGCATCAATAACAGGACTGGGAGCGACAGGAACAGGTGTTACAGGTGTATTTGGTATTTTATTATTTCTTGATAGACCTTTAATATATGTAATTCTATTCATAATATCATTTGTGGCGGCTTTTGTTATATCTTGGATAATAACTCCTTCATCTTTAATAGATGCAAAGGTGAATAAAGAGAATGTGGCAGAGGAAACAGTGATTAAAAATGATATAAAATCAGAGAATACTCTAGAAGAGGGTGTAGTGCTTTCACCTTTAAAAGGAAATATAGTATCCATGGAAGAAACTAATGACCCTACTTTTATAGCAGGTATATTGGGAAAAGGTGTTGCTATAATTCCTAGTGAGGGTATGGTATATGCACCAAATGATGGTGTTATAGTAGCGGTTATGGGCCATGCTATAGGTATTAAGCTTGATAATGGTCCGGAAATAATAGTTCATGTTGGTATAAATACAGTAGAATTAGGTGGAAAGCATTACACTGCTAAGGTTAAAAATGGAGATAGAGTAAAAAGAGGAGAGAAATTACTCGAATTTGATATAGAAGCTATAAAAGAGGAAGGATACCAGATAGTTACTCCTGTAATAATAACAAATAGCTTTGAGTATGGTGATGTAGAAGTCTCAGAAAATAAGCCTATTAATGTGGGTGATGAGATAATGAGGGCAAAGAATGCTTAAAAATGCTTGGAGATTAAAGTATCATTTGATGCCACCTAAGGGTTGGCTTAATGATCCTAATGGACTGTCTTACTTTAAGGGGGAGTATCATGTGTTTTATCAATATTCTCCTGATAATGTAAATGGCGGTTTAAAATATTGGGGGCATTATAAGAGCAAGGATTTTCTAAATTGGGAAGATATGGGAATATTTTTAAAGCCTGATAAGGAATGGAAGAAAAATGGTGTTTATTCGGGATCTGCTATAGAAAAAGACGGAAAATTATATTTATTTTATACAGGTAATGTAAAAAAGCAGGGTGATTACGATTACATAAATGAGGGAAGGGAGCATAACACAGCTCTGGCTATTAGCTCAGACGGTATAAATATAGATGAGGAGAGGGTAGTTCTTTATAATAAGGATTATCCTTCTAATCTTACTTTGCATGTTAGAGATCCTAAAGTCTTTGAATATGATAATAAGTATTACATGGTTCTTGGTGCCAGAACTAAAGAAGATAAGGGTCAGATTGAAGTTTTTGAAAGTGAAAATTTATATGATTGGAAGTATATAAATAGCATAAAATCTGAAAAGGATTTCGGATATATGTGGGAGTGTCCGGATTTGTTTTTATTAGATGGAAGATGGTTTTTGCTTGCTTCACCTCAAGGGGTAGAACATGAAGAATATAAATTCCAAAATGAATATTCTTGTGGGTATTTTCCCTTATATGGAGATTTTAGAGCGGAGTGTAGGCTTGGTGAATATGTAGAGCTTGATACAGGTTTTGATTATTATGCTCCACAAACCTTTGAGGTAAACGGTAGAAGGTTGGGTATAGCTTGGCTTGGTATGCCGGATGCAGACTATAGTGCACCAACAGTAAAGCTTGGTTGGCAACATGCGCTTAGTGTGGTAAAAGAGTATAAGAATGTAGATGGTAAATTATACACTTTTCCTATAAAGGAATATGATGATTTGTTTGGAAATATAAAGGAGTTTATAGTCTTAGGGGAATATAAGACAGAAGCATTAAAAGGTGCTTATGATATATATTTAAGTGATATAGAAGAATTTGAAAGTATAAATTTTCTTGATACTGTAAAGCTGGAATTTAAAGATAATATTCTTGTTTTTAAGTCATATTTCAAATACTTATGGTAGAACTTCCAGATATACAAAGATAGATAGGCTTTGAAAAGATGAGAATACTTATGGATACTTCATCTTTGGAAATATTTATAAATGAGGGTGAAAAAAAGTAATAAGTACCAGATTTTTATCCTGATAAATATGAAAGGATAGGCTTTAAGATGAAAGCAAAAATTAGGTATAAAAAGAATATAAAAGATAGATATAAAAATTTTTTTATAAGAATAGATGTTTTTTTAGAAAGGCTCGACTTAGGTTGAGCTTTTTTTAAGTTAGGTAACTTTTTGAATAAAGTTTATGTGATATAACTTGAAAAAAACAAGAAAAAAATGTAGTAAAATCTAGAACATAAGTTCAAGGAACTGCTGAAGAGCAGTTGTAAATAGTATTAGATTGGTAAAAAAATATATTTTTTTAAAGTTTAGAAGTTTTGATAAATACTAAGTAAATATATTAAAAAGCAGTAGAAAAAAACAAATATATAAAGAGGAGTAATATGAAAATAATAGCGGGACTTGGTAATCCGGGCAGAGAATATGATAAGACTAGACATAATGCAGGTTTTGAAGCTATAGATGAAATTGCAAAAAAAATATAATATAGATTTAGATGAGAAGAAACATAAAAGCTATATGTGGCAAAGGTTTCATAAATGGTGAAAAAAAGTTATACTCTTAAAAACCTCAAACTTATATGAATTTAAGTGGGGAGAGTCTTAGAGCGGCAATAGATTTTTATAAATTGAGTGCAGAAGATGTTGTAGTTTTATTTGATGATATAAGCTTAGAGGTGGGTCAACTTAGAATACGTCAAAAAGGAAGTGCAGGAGGACATAATGGTATAAAGTCTATTATAGCACATCTGGGAACAAATGAATTTTCAAGAATAAAAATAGGGGTTGGAGAAAAACCTGAGGGTTATGATCTTGCGGCTCATGTTTTGGGTCATTTTAGTAAGGAAGAGTATGAATCTATGGAGAAAGCATATAAAAATAGTGTTGATGCTTTGTCTATCATGCTGGAAGATGAAAAAAAAGCGATGAATATTTACAATAAGAAGGTCTAAAATGAGTTTATTTGAGAATCCTTTAAAGGAGCTGGAACTATATAGAGAATTAGAAGAATACGTATTAAAAGATAAAGGTTCTTGTAGACTTGTAGATTTAACCGATTCAGGTAAAGCGCATCTAGTTAGTGAATTTTTAAAAGAAGAAAAACCTTGGAAGCTGGTTGTAAGTTATGATGAATCCAGAGCAAGACAATTATATGAGGATATATCTTGTTTTACAGAAAATACCATACTCTACCCCTCCAGAGATTTGCTTTTCTTTTTTGCGGATGTAGAAGGGCATTTAATAAGCAAAGAAAGAATAGAAGCTTGGAAAAAAATGTCAAGTATGAGTTCCGGTATAGTCATATGTACCATAGACGCTCTTATGGATAAACTGGTACCCTATTCGAAGTTTAAGACTAATATATTAAAAATAAGTGCTACAGATACCGTCAATATAGATGAATTAAGCAGAAATTTAGTTGATTTAGCTTATGAAAGAGTGAGTGAAGTTGAAAGTATGGCAAGTTTCAGTATTAGAGGTGGTATAATTGACATATATCCTCTAACAGAAGAAAATCCCATACGAATAGAACTTTGGGGTGATGAAATTGATTCCATAAGAATATTCGATATAGCTTCTCAAAGGTCTATTGAAAATATAGATGAGATATACATATATCCGGCTAAGGAAAAAGAATTAGGTGGGAAAGAATCCTTTCTTAGCTATTTTGACAAAGATAGAAGTTTAGTATTTATAGATGAGCCGGCTAATTGTTATGATAAGGCAAAGCAAATAGAAGAAGAATTTCTAAGTAGTATGGAAGGTAGACTTAGTTCCGGTCAAATAAGTAAAGAAGAAGTACCGGAGTTGTTTTCGGCAAAAAATATTATGGAGATGTTGGGGGAAACCAAGCCTGTCCTATTAAATTTATTAAACCAAAATACAGGTCTTTTTAGAGTTGAAAAAACATTTTCTATAAGTACAAGAGTTAGTTCTTCTTACAAAAATGCTTTTGAAAATCTTATTGAAGATTTAAAGAAACTAAGAAAAAGAAAATATAGAGTTATTTTACTTACTGCCTCAAGAACAAGGGCAAAACGTTTAGCAAATAGTCTTAGAGAGGATTATTCCTTATCTGCATTTTCACCTGAAAATGAGAATGAAGTGCCAAAGGTATTAGAAGGACAGATACTTGTATTATACGGAAATCTTCAAAAAGGTTTTGAGTATTCTGATTTAGGTTTTATAGTAATTTCTGAAAGTGATATATATGGTGCAATCAGAAAGAAAAAGAGCATAAAAAAGGCCTCTTATGACGGTAGAAAGATTTCGTCATTAAAAGAATTAAATATAGGTGATTACATAATACATGAAGAACATGGACTGGGTATTTACAGGGGAATAGAGAAGATAGAAAGAGATAATATAATAAAAAGATTATATAAAGCTTGAGTATGCAGGTTCTTCCAATTGTTATATTCCGATTACTAAGTTGGATATTATACAAAAATATGCAAATGCAGAAGTAAAAGCTCCTAAATTAAATAAATTAGGCTCAATAGAGTGGGTAAAGACAAAAACAAGAGTAAAAAAAGCTGTAGCTAATATAGCCAAGGAGTTGGTTGATTTATATGCAAAAACGCTTAAATGGTAAGGGTTATATATATCCGGAAGATACCATATGGCAAAGAGAATTTGAAGAAATGTTCCCCTTCGAAGAAACTAAAGATCAACTAAAAGCTATAGAAGATGTTAAAAATGATATGCAGTCAAGTAAAATTATGGATAGATTAGTATGTGGTGATGTTGGATATGGAAAGACAGAGGTAGCTATAAGAGCCGCTTTTAAAGCGGTACAAGAAGGTAAGCAAGTCATTTACTTAGTACCTACAACTATTTTGGCACAACAACATTATAATAACTTTGTGCAAAGAATGAAGGATTTTCCTGTAAAGGTTGATTTGATGTGCAGATTTAGAACCGCATCTAAACAAAAGAAAACAATAGAAGATTTTAAAAGAGGAATAGTAGATATAGTTATAGGTACACATAGGGTCTTATCAAAAGATTTGACAGCAAAGAATCTAGGACTTATTATAATAGATGAAGAACAAAGATTTGGGGTAACGCATAAAGAAAAATTGAAAAATTTGAGAAATGATATAGATGTATTAACTCTTACGGCTACACCTATACCTAGGACTTTGCATATGAGCCTTGTAGGAATTAGAGACTTAAGTGTTTTGGAAGAGGCACCTATAGATAGACTGCCTATACAAACCTATGTTATGGAATACTATGATGAAACTGTAAAAGAAGCTATAAAAAGAGAGTTGGCAAGAGATGGACAGGTATATTATGTATACAATGCCATAAATGACATAGAAGAGGTGGCAAAGAGAATACAAGCAATGGTACCGGAGGCTAATGTTGCTTTCGCTCATGGAAGAATGGCAGAGAAAAACTTAGAAAATATTATGATTGATTTTATCAATGGGGATATAGATGTACTGGTTTCTACAACAATAATAGAAACGGGTTTAGATATACCTAATGCTAATACTATGATAATACATGATTCTGATAAATTGGGATTGTCGCAATTATATCAACTTAGAGGTAGAGTGGGTAGAAGTTCAAGGACAAGTTATGCTTTTATGCTATATAAAAGAGGTAAAATGCTAAACGAAGAGGCTACTAAGCGTTTAAAAGCTATAAGAGAATTTACAGAGTTAGGCTCAGGTATAAAAATAGCTATGCGTGATCTGGAGATAAGGGGTGCCGGAAATGTTTTAGGTGCAGAACAACATGGGCATATGGAAGCAGTAGGATATGATTTGTATTGCAAACTATTAAATACAGCTATAAAGGCATTAAAAGGTGAAGATGCGAGTATAGATGAATTTGAAACTAGCATAGAAGTACCGCTTGATGCTTATATACCGGATAGCTATATAGCAAATGAAGAACTTAAATTAGATGTATATAAAAAGAATAGTATCTATGGCAAATGAAGAAGACTATATGGATATACAAGACGAACTTATAGATAGATTCGGAGCTTATGGTAAAGAAGTTGAAAAATCTTTTTAAATATAGCTAAATTAAAAAGCACTTGCTCATAGTGTATATGTTGAAGAATTATACATAAATAAACAAGAACTAAAAATTTGTTTTTTTATAAAGAGGCTAAGATCTCAGCAGAATTGGTAGAAAAAGTTAATAGAAATTAATAGAAACAGCATAAAAATTGAAGTTGGGTGAAAGGACAGAACTTGTCTATATAGATAGACAAAAAAACAATAATCTTAGCTTTATGTTTGAGAAAAGTAGAGAGATTTTAGAGTTTTTTTCAGCTAAAAAAACACCTTAAAGTGGCTATAGTTCTCAAAAAAAGGCTTGACAAAAAAAGAGTTAAAGAGGATATAAAGGAACAGAAATTATAAGATAAACTAGTCTAGGAGGAAAAGTAATGAATAGAGTAGAGTTAGTAGCTGCTATTGCAGAACAAGCTAAATTAAGCAAGAAGGATGCTGATGCGGCATTAAAGGCATTTGTAGAAGTTGTAACAGAGCAATTAGTAAAGAAAGATAAAATTACTTTAGTTGGTTTTGGTACATTTGAAACTTCTGAAAGAGCAGCTAGAGAGGGTAGAAACCCAAGAACCGGTGAAACAATGAAGATAGCCGGAAGCACAGCTCCAAAATTCAAACCAGGTAAGTCTTTAAAGGATGCAGTTAATAAATAATGAGAATTGATAAATATCTCAAAGTTTCTAGGTTAATAAAACGTAGAACAATAGCAAATGAAGCCTGTACAGCCGGAAGAGTTTTGGTAAATGGTAAGCCGGTAAAAGCCAGTGCGGATGTGAGTGTTGGAGATGTAATAGAAATTCTTTTTGGAACAAAGAGTGTTAAGGTAGAAATACTTGATATTCAAGATACTACCAAAAAGGATGAGGCTAAAGAGCTATTCAAATATTTATAACTACTAAAGTCGTGTAGTGTAATGAACTATGCGACTTTTTTAAGTTAATACTTGAAAAAAGTATGAAAATACTTTAAACTTAGATAAAGAATTGTAGTTTTTAATAGAGGAATTAGGGTGAGTGTATAATGGCTAGAAAAAACACGAAAAGGCAAAAAGCACGTAGAAGGGATAATATTGTAGCTGTATTTTTGGTAGGGTTTGTCATAATTTGTATGGCTCTCGTTATTAATGTTAGGGTTTCTAATATAAGCAAAAAGATAGCTGTCTATAGTCAAAGAGAAGATTTTTCTAAAAAGATAAACTCAAAGAACAAAAAAATAGAAAAAGCGGAGCTTGATGCTAGAGAAATTTATAAAAAAACAGATGAATATAAGATACAGGTTGCAAAGGAAAAATTAGGCTTAGTTTTTCCGGATGAAATTTTAATAAAGCCGAATGAATGATATGTCGTAAATGTATTTTGCGACATATTTTTGTTTAAAACAAATGCTTATGTAGAAAAAGTATATAGATATATGAAAGTATTATCATAGTATAAAGAGTAGGAATATGAAAAAAAGAATTAGAGGGCATCTATAGATATATAAAAGATAATAAATTAATAGAAAAAAAGGATATAGTCCTTGTTGCTGTAAGTGGTGGAGCTGATTCTATGGCTTTACTATATATCTTGCAGACTTTTTAAAGAAGATTTAGACATAGATTTATATGTTTGTCATGTTCATCATGGGATAAGAGGAGAAGAGGCAGATGGAGATGCAAATTATGTAAAAAGAATATTGTACTAAAAAAATAATCTGGAGTATAGAGGATATAAAGAAGATATAATAAATCTGGCAAAAGAGAAATCCTTATCCTTGGAAGAAGCGGGTAGATTTAGAAGATATGAAATCTTTGATAGTCTATCCGGAGAATTAGAAAAAGAAAAAAAGGAAGAAAAGTAAAAAAATAGCTGTAGCACATAATAAAAAAATGATAATGCTGAAACCATAATAATGAACCTATGCAGAGGAACAGGTCTAAAAAGGACTTTCAGGTATAAAAACTTAACAGAGAGAATATAATTCGTCCCTTATTATATACAGATAGAAGTAGGATAGAGGAAATATTAAAAAGATGCTAAAAATTTCATATAGAGTAGATAGTACAAATTTAGGTGATGATTATACAAGAAATATAATAAGGCATAAAATATTACCGGTTTTACAGGAGGATATAAATAATGCCAGTGTTGAAAATATAGTTAAATCATCTAAGTTTATAAATATGGCGGACGAGTTTATAGATGAAAAAAAGCAAGAGAAATTGCGAAAGAAATATTCATTTATAGAAATACCGGCTTGGTGGGTTTTAAGTTTGAAAAAGTTAAAAAAAGAGAAGAAAATACTCAGAACTTATTTTTATAAGAATTTTTCATAAAAGAAATTTTTGAATAAACTAAAAGATATAGAAGCCGTACATATAGATATGCTGGATAATCTGATTTTTTTATGGAAACAGGAAAAAGTATAAACTTTCCATATAAGCTCAGATTTTATAAAACTTATGATAGTATTTTGCTTGATAAAGGAGATGCAGATAATAAAAAAGAAAAGGATTTAGAAGAAGATTTCGAACTTAGGGTTTTTTGAAAATAAAAAAATTTTTAAAATTGATGATTTAATTTACACAAAAGTATGTAGATTATGCTAAAATAGGAGAGGCACTTTCATTTAGAACAAGGGAAACTGGAGATTATATTTACATAAAAGCAGGAAAGAAGAGTATAAAGTCTTTTATGATAGATGAAAAGATAGAAGCGAAGGACAGAAATAAGATACCTTTAGTAGCTATGGGTAAGGATATAATCTGGATAGTAGGAAAAAGGCTTAGTGAAGCTTATAAAGTAGATGACAGTACAAAGAGAATATTAGAGATAAAGTATAAGAGAGGGTTTTAAAATGTCATACGATATAAGAGTTTTATTAACAGAAGAAGAGGTTGATAAAAGAGTTTTTGAAATTGCGAGTCAAATTAATAAGGACTACGAAGGAAAAGAAGTACATCTTATTTGTATATTAAAAGGTGGAGCCTTGTTTATGTGCGAGCTTGCCAAGAGGCTTACAGTACCGGTATCTTTTGACTTTATGAGTGTTTCAAGCTATGGTTCAGGAACGGAATCAAGCGGTAATGTAAAAATAATTAAAGATTTGGATGAAAGCATAGAAGGGAAAGAAGTTCTTATAGTTGAAGATATTATAGACTCGGGAAGAACTTTAAAGCATTTAAAAGAGATGTTATTTGAAAGAGGACCAAAGAGCATGAAGATTTGTACTCTACTAGATAAACCTTCAAGAAGAGTCGAAAAAGCAGTTAAGGTAGATTATACTTGCTTTGAAATACCTGATGAATTTGTTGTTGGTTATGGTCTTGATTATGATCAAAAAAATATAGAAATTTACCATATATAGGAGTAGTAGAATTTAAGTAGGAGATATATATATTGAAAACTGCAAGAAATCAGACAAGGACTTTCGTTCTATTTTTGTTTTTAATGCTTAGTTTATGGTTAGCATTTTCATTTACAAGTAGAATGACAAGAAAAGAATATACGAGAAAAGAATTTATTAATGAATTACAGCAAGGGGGGGATAGATAAAGTTTTAATTGAACAAAATAGAGCTATTCCCAGTGGTAGTGCGAGAATAGTATTTAGAGACGGTACTCAGAGTGAATATATATATAATGTATCAAATGTAAATACCTTGGCCATAGAGCTTAATTCTATGGAGATAGACTATTCTATGTCGGAAGCTCCAAAGGATAATATAATTTTAAGTTATGCTATTCCAATAATATTATTCCTACAAGGGATAGTTATTGTTATGATAATAGTGCAAATGCGTGGTGGTGCTGCAGCACCTAAGGGAATGAGTTTTGGAAAGAGCAGAGCCACACTTAATGAGAATACTGAAATAGGTTTTGCTGATGTTGCCGGCTTGAATGAGGAGAAGGAAGATTTAGAGGAAGTAGTAGATTTTCTGAAAAATCATAATAAGTATACTAATCTCGGTGCAAGAATACCGAAAGGAATTATACTTGTAGGACCTCCGGGAACGGGAAAGACTTTACTTGCTAAAGCTGTTGCGGGTGAGGCTAATGTTCCTTTCTTTTCCATCTCGGGTTCAGATTTTGTAGAGATGTTTGTAGGTGTTGGTGCATCAAGAGTAAGAGATTTATTCATGGAGGCTAAGAGAAATGCACCTTGTATAGTGTTTATAGATGAAATAGATGCTGTAGCAAGACGTAGAGGTTCAGGGCTTGGTGGTAGTCATGATGAGAGAGAACAAACTTTAAATCAAATGTTAGTGGAAATGGATGGTTTTGGTGTAAATGAAGGAATAATAGTTCTTGCCGCTACAAATAGAGTAGATATACTTGATCCTGCAATACTTAGACCGGGTCGTTTTGATAGAAAAATAGCTGTAGGTAGACCGGATGTTAGTGGACGAGAGGCTATACTTAAAGTTCATTCAAAGAATAAACCTCTAGCTGAGGATGTAGATTTGAAGCAAATTGCAAGAACTACTCCGGGATTTACGGGTGCCGATTTAGAAAATCTTATGAATGAAGGAGCTATAATAGCTGCTAAAGAGAATAGAGAGTTTATAAGTAAGGTAGATATAGATAGAGCATTTATTAAAGTTGGAATAGGAACAGAGAAAAAGAGTAGGATAATACCGGAGAGTGAGAGAAGAATAACAGCCTATCACGAAGCCGGACATGCTATTTTATTTAGAGAATTACCTGATGTCGGACCTGTGCATTCTATATCTATAATACCTACAGGTATGGGTGCAGCAGGATATACTATGCCTGTTCCTAAGGATGATAATATATTTAATACTAAGAATCGTATTCTACATGAGATTATGGTTAGTCTAGGTGGTAGAATTGCCGAAGAAATAGTGTTTGATGATGTAACGACAGGAGCCAGTCAAGATATAAAAGAAGTTACAAATTTGGCTAGATCTATGGTTACAAGGTATGGAATGAGCGAAAAGCTTGGTATGATAAATTATGAAAGTGATGATGAAGTCTTAGTAAGTCGTGATTTTGCACATACTAAAGCATATTCTGAAGATACAGCTACTGCTATCGACAACGAAGTTAGAGCTATAGTTGATGATTGCTATAAAAAAGCTAAGGACATTATATTATCAAGAAGAGATATATTAGATAAGTGTGCTGCTTTATTATTAGAAAAAGAAAAAATAGGTTTTGAAGAATTTGAAGCTTTATTTGAAGCTTAATCTAAGTAGGGGTCGGCAAATATGCTGACCTTTATGTATTTATAATAAGAGGATTATATGAATTTTTGGTGCTATTTTTTTCATGATGAATGTCATGATTATCTTAATATAGTAGAACCTAGTTTAGGTGATGATTTAGAAATTAAGATAAGAGTAGGAAAAGATAAAGAAAAAGAAGTATATTTTTCTAGATGAAGAAGAGCATATGATGGATAAATATGCCAGTGATGAGTATTTTTGAGTATTACAAGTATAATTTTTAAATTGCAAAAGAATATACTTAGGTATGCATTTTGTATACAAGAAAATGATAAGAGAGTATATTATAGTAAAATAGGAATCTCAAGTGAGAGAAATTATGAATATGATTTTTAGAATTATAGCTGATTTTTAAAAACACCGGCATGGACTAAAGGTTGTATAATGTATCAAATTTTTTTATAGATAGATTTCATAAGTCGGGGGAGGACCATTCTCCTAGAGATGAAGAGTATATCTATATAGGTAGAAATGTAGAGAGGGTGAAAGATTGGTCGAGTTTACCTGAAAGTTTTTGATGTTCATAGATTTTTATGGTGGAAATTTACAAGGAGTTTGGGATAAGATAGACTATCTAAAAAAAGTATAGGAGTAGAGGCAATATATTTTTAATCCTTTATTTGTATCTCCTTCAAACCATAAATATGATGCACAAGATTATAATTATATAGATCCTCATCTTACTACTTTAGTAAATGATAATGAGAAGTCGATTATAGATGATAATAGTAATGAAAAAGCATATTCCTATATAGAAAAAACGGCGAATAGTAAAAATTTAGAGGTCAGTAATGAGTTTTTTGCCAAGTTTATGACTTATGTTCATAGTAAGGGTATAAAGGTTATTTTAGATGGAGTTTTCAATCATTGCGGTTCGTTTCATAGATGGATGGATAGAGAGAAAATATATTTTAAAGCAAATGAGTTATATGGAGAAAGCTATGATTTGGGTGCTTTTAATTCTAAGTCCAGCAAATATAGACCATATTTTTCTTTTGATGGGGAAAGTATGGAGTATTCAGGTTGGTGGGGGCATCCAACTTTGCCTAAATTGAATTATGAGAATAGTGAAAGCTTAATAAAAGAAGTGTTAGATATAGCAAAGAAATGGATAAGTCCACCCTATAATATAGATGGTTGGAGACTTGATGTAGCGGCAGATTTAGGACATAGTGAAGAATTTAACCATAAGTTTTGGAAATTATTCAGAGAAAATGTTAAATCCGGCAAGGAAGATGTATTCATTTTAGCGGAACACTATGGTAATCCTGAAGCTTGGTTAAATGGAAAAGAGTGGGATACTGTTATGAACTATGATGCTTTTATGGAACCGGTAAGCTGGTTTTTGACAGGTTTGGAGAAGCACTCCGATAGGTCTGATGAAGCCTTGTTAGGTAATGGAAAGTTCTTTTTTGATATGTTAAGACATAATGCTGCAAGATTTCCTATGCCGGCTTTGCTTAGTGCTATGAATGAATTATCTAACCATGATCATTCAAGATTTTTGACTAGAACAAATAAAAAAGTCGGCAGAGTAGATTCTTTAGGTTCAGATGCTGCTTGTGAGGACATCAATTATGCTGTTTTTAGACAGGCGATAATATTACAAATGACTATGCAAGGGGCTCCTACCATATATTACGGAGATGAAGTAGGACTTTGTGGCTTTACAGATCCTGATAATAGAAGAACCTATCCTTGGGGTAAGGAAAATTATGATGTACTTATGTTTTATAGATATATGTCTTTTTATTCATAGAGATAATATTTGTTTAAAAGAGGGATCTCTTATACCTATTATAGCTGAGGATAATTTGATTATTTATGCTAGAACTTATGGTGAAAATATAGCGGTAGTTATTGTTTATACCGGTGAAGAGAATAAAAAAATATAGAAATACCAATGTATCTTGCGGGAATTAGATATAAAGATAGACTAAGTAGACTTATGTATAGTGATGAAGAGGGGTATAATGCAGGTAAGCTGAATTTTGTTTTAGATGATGATTATTTAGAAATAGAGTTGAAGAAAAAAATTCGGCTGTTTTATATATTGCTGAATAGATTTATTTTTGTATACAATTTAGTATATCAATAGTATTTATATATTTAGTTACCGGTATAATATATGATAAAGTAAAAAAATCGCTTAAACCTTAGGTTTGAGCGATTTTTTTACTTTATATAAATTCTTTAATACTTTAAATCTAATAAACTCATTTTTGTAAAGAATTACAGGACACTAGTATTTATAAGTATATTTTTTTAGTATATTTATATTTGTACCTGTCTAGGTATATAGTTTTTTTAATCATAGTCAGCATTTGTTCATCAAGGTTCATAATATAGGCTTCATTAGTATTATTATTTGAAGTAATAATAATATAAGTTTCCATACTCTCATCATTGGAGGAATAGTTGAATTGCTTTGTTCCTACATATTCTTTAAGGGCAGGAGAGCCTTTTTTTGTTAAAAAGCTTGGTGGACTTAATATCGAAAGTCTTGATAGACTTACGTTTAGCCTTATTTATTATCATATCAATATTCATCTCGCTATTTAAAAATAGAATACTCAAATTCTAAACGAGTATTAGGTATCTTAAAATGATAAGAAGCAAAGCCTAAAAATAATTAAGATAACTAAAATCAATGGATTAAAGGTTATAATAGATAAAAAAAATAAGTATAAGAGCAAAAAAATCACAGCGAGAACTATAGATAAGTGGTCATAAATACTACGTTTTTCTTACAACTATTTGTTCATAAAAAAAGTATCGTTCATATATTAGGAAACCTCCTTTGAATGTAAAAAAATTTATTATAAGACTAACTAATCTGAAAAGCATAGCACCCTCAAAGCTACGAATATCAAGCCCTGTCTTAGCCTCGACTTGTTCTATTCTATAAACTAGAGTATTTCTGTGCATATGTAAACTTCTTGCAGTTTCGGCTATATTTAGATTGTTATTAATAAAGGTATCTACAGTATGTCTTGTTTCTTCATCTATTTTGAAGGAAATGTTATCTTTTAGAATCTCATTTAGAAAAACGAGAGCAGACTTTTTGTGGGGAGTTCATAAAGTAGACCTCCTATACCTAATTCTTTGTTGGAAAGAACATATTGTTCAGGTCTAAAAATCTTGGCAATATCTAAACATAGAAGATTATCTTCATATATAGAGTTTAGTTTAGGTAATTTATTTTCTATATCTGAGTAAATTACAATAACTTTAACCATAGCTTCGGTATTGAGGATATCAGATACAGTATGTGCCAGATCAGAGATTACTGAAGTAGGAGCTATTCTATGTATAATGGCAATGTGTTGCTTGCTTATTTCCAGTATACAATCTTTTGAGCTTGAAATAAACTTTTGCAATACATTTTTTAGCAAAGCTCATTAAAGGGAAGATGAAAAAAACATTAAAAAAAGACAAAAAGTATCATTTTTCTCTTAAATTTAGTCGTTGTATATGAGGCTCTAACTCGTTATAATTTTTTTAGTACCAAGAAGTAATTGCCTAAAAAAAGCTTGTCTTTAGTGGGTGCTTTTGAAAAAAATTATCAAGTAAAGAGGAGATTTTTTTCTATCTCCTCTTCTAAAGAAGCTTCATTTACATTTATGGAAATATCAAGTCCGGACAAACTTTTTTTAATTGTTCTAATTTAGCATTAAAAAAATATCTTTATTTGAAAGCATATAGTCTCCATATCTAAATAAAAAAAGGATAGGCAAAAAGCCTACCCTAATTATAAGCTAAAAAAAAGCTTCTATATCAATCTTTAGTTTGTTATAGTTAATTCTGTTTCTTTATCAAAGATATGAATCTTTTCCATATCAATAGCGAATCTAGCCTTATCACCTG
Organism: uncultured Lachnoanaerobaculum sp.; assembly: GCA_916439265.1. GTDB lineage: Bacteria > Bacillota > Clostridia > Lachnospirales > Lachnospiraceae > CAKAHY01. The sequence continues at coordinate 29,277 of CAKAHY010000002.1, forward strand.
TTCTAAGTGTAGTACGAGGATTAACTCTAGCTGTCATTTGAGAACCGGCTACATCAAAGTATAAGAACACTTCTGCACCAAGTAACTCATAAACCTTGATTTCAGATTCTACAACGCTATCAGGAGAGCTGTTGATAAATAGCTCCTCATCATGTAAATCCTCAGGACGTACGCCAAGAACAACAGTTTTTCCTACATATCCGCCATCTTTTAAAAGATTAGCTTTGCTGGCAGGAACTCTTAATTTGTAAGTGCCGACAGTTAAGTAAATGTCGCTACCCTCTTCGCTAACTAAAGCATCAACAAAGTTCATTTGAGGAGAACCGATAAAGCTTGCAACGAATAAGTTACATGGTTTGTTATAAAGATTTTGTGGTGAATCAACTTGTTGTACTAAACCGTCTTTCATAACAACGATACGAGTACCAAGTGTCATAGCCTCTGTTTGATCGTGTGTAACATAGATGATAGTTGAACCAAGTCTTTGGTGTAACTTTGAAATCTCGATACGCATTTGTACTCTTAATTTAGCGTCAAGGTTTGAAAGTGGCTCATCCATAAGGAAAACTTTAGGATTTCTAACTATAGCACGTCCCATAGCAACACGTTGTCTTTGACCGCCTGATAAAGCCTTTGGCTTACGATCAAGAAGCTTTTCAAGATCAAGAATCTTAGCTGCTTCTCTAACTTGTTTATCTATTTGATCCTTAGGAACTTTTCTAAGTTTAAGACCAAATGCCATATTATCATAAACTGACATATGAGGATAGAGTGCATAGTTTTTGGAAAACCATTGCGATATCTCTATCTTTTGGTTCTACATCATTAACAACCTTTCCATCTATCTCTAATGTACCGGCTGAAATATCTTCAAGACCGGCTATCATACGAAGAGTTGTAGATTTACCACAACCTGATGGACCTACGAAAATAATAAATTCTTTATCTGCTATCTCTAAATTAAAATCATGAACAGCTTTAAAGCCGTTTGGATATTGTTTTTTTCAATACCTTTTAAGTGATAAACTTGCCATTTAGTATGACCTCCAAATATTTATTGCTTTAATTATAGCAAAAAAATATTTGGTATATCAATGTAAGCATTAACCAAAAAAATAAGAGTTAAAATTCGTTATTTTGACAAGTTGTGCTTGCTTTTTTGCCGGTATTTTTTTAAAATATAGCTTGAAACCAAAGGTAATAGGAAGGAGTCATATAATGATGAAATTAGTATTGATACGTCATGGGGAAAGTGAGTGGAATAAATTAAATCTATTTACAGGCTGGGCAGATGTTGAGCTATCTGAAAAAGGTGTTGAAGAAGCAAAAGCTGCAGGAAAGCTTTTAAAAGAAGAAGGTTATGATTTTGATGTTTGCTACACATCTTATTTAAAGAGAGCTATACATACACTTAATTATACTCTTGAAGGTTTAGATAGAGAGTGGTTACCGGTTATTAAAGACTGGAGATTAAATGAAAGACATTACGGAGCTTTGCAAGGCTTAAATAAATCAGAAACAGCTGCAAAGTATGGTGAAGATCAAGTTAAAATTTGGAGAAGATCATTTGATATAATGCCACCTGCACTTGAGCCTGCTGATGAAAGATGTCCTGCTAATCAAGCGGCATATAGAAATGTAGATAAAGCTGTTTTACCATATACAGAGAGTTTAAAGGAAACTATAGAAAGAGCGGTTCCATATTTTGAGAATGTAATTAAAAAAGATATGGAAGCAGGAAAGAGAGTTATTATAGCAGCACACGGTAATTCACTTCGTTCATTGGTTAAATATTTTGATAATATGAGTAGTGAAGAAATTATGGAAGTAAATATTCCTACAGCTGTACCTCTAGTATATGAATTTGATGATAATTTCAAAGTTATTAATAAATATTATCTTGGAAATCAAGAAGAGTTAAGAAAAAAATGGAAAGTGTTGCTAACCAAGGGAAAAAGTAAATAGTTTTTTTGATTTAACCTCTTTGTTGGATTATACTGACAAAGAGGTTTTTTGTAGTGACAATAAAAAAACGGCTTACTTAAGCCGTTAAATAAAAAGAGCGCGAGACGGGGTTCGAACCCTTTATAAAAGTTGTTAAAAGCCTATAAATCCAGGGCTTTAATTTTTTTGGGTCATATTTTGGGTCATACTTTCTAAATGTTCGAATACTCTGTTCGTGAATTTTTCTTTATAATCGGTCATAACGTTTCGGTATACATTTTTAAGTGTATTATCGGATGACCATCCACCCCTTTGCATAATGTATACGTCCGGAATACCTAGAGCGTGCATCATACTTGCAGCATAATGCCTTAAGTCGTGAAATCTAAAGTTAGGAATGTCAAGTTTTGACAAGGCTCTTTTAAATCTATGTGTTATTTGATTAGGGTTTAAATTTACTAATCTACCTTTAGTGGGAAAAAGCTTTAATACATACTCCGGCATATCTACATTTCTAGTGCTAGAAGTAGTTTTAGTAGTTTTGATAGTCCAATTATTATCTTCAGAATAAACTAATGCTTTGTTTATACGTATGATGTTACTTTCTATATCATCTACAGTCAAAGCACATATTTCAGAACGTCTTAAAGTTCCAAAAGAAGCTAGGTAGACAGCTAGTAGCATATCTATATCATTATCTTTGAAATAAGCTATAAGCACTTGTATATCGCTATCAGTAGGAACATATAGTTTAGGCTTTACTTTTTGAGGAAGTGTTATATTTAGGCGTAAATTGGGTATAAAAGTTTTAAGCGTTATATATAAGAGTGCGTAAGCATTCCTTACAGTCTTAGGACTTCTACCTATAGCGTAAGAATTAACCCAATGCTGTATAAGTTGTTCGTCTATTTTTATCTAGTGGATATCTTAACAAGTTTTTCGTAAGCTGTGTTTATTAGCCTTTTATAATTTACTAATGTGCTAGGAGATAGTACATTAGATTTCATTTCGCAATAATTATTTAGAGCTTTATGTAAGCTTATGTTTAGCTTTTTCTCTTTGTATTTCATTATTTAACTTAAAAGGAGCTTGCCAAAAATTCTGCTTCTTTTTTTGTTTTTGCAGTAAAAGACTTATAATGTTTTTTTGCCATTTCCATCGGTTTTGTCATAAATTCTACACTTCCAATTACCGGATGGTAATTTCCTTGCTATTGCCATAATATCTATCCTTTCTTTTTTTATAAAAAAATATTTTTTTGAGTATAAAAAAAGAACACCTATTCCGTATTGAAAAGGGTGTTGCCTAGATGTTATAGTATGAGTGAGTAATGAGTCTAGTTTCATCTAGGACTTGCCCCTTATATGCTACCAACATATAAGGGGATTTTTATTTTGAATTTTTCAACCCTTGTTGTCTCGTTTTTATTGCAAAGTAAGTTTGACCTAAGGCTACTATTTCTTTAGAAGGTTCACTATTCATTACAATAAGATAACAAGCATATCTACTAAGTTTATAACTTGAAATTTCTCTTTTAGCATTCGAACCTATAGTTACCATTTCGATGGCTTCACCAAAATGGTCATCAATATTGTTGAATTTCTCTAATAGGCAAGTTTAAGCCCGAGGTTTCTGTATGTTAAATTAGTAGGGTTAATGAGTGCCTTAGTTCATCTTTTAAGCTTATATATATCATTTATATCAGCTATTTCGTATTTGATAAAATTTTTTTATCTTGGTCTGGAATCATTATATACCTTTTTTCTTCCATCTAAGTTTAATCTACAAATTTGTTTTCTAACGCTATTGTCTATTAAGACTGAAAAAAATATCTTTCATTATCCTTGAATGATATTCTGTCTGGTTCTACTAAATCTATAATAATACTTTTTTTACTATGTAGTAACTTTCAATTTCCTCAGGTGTTGTTATTATTTTTTGAAATATTCTCATACTCATTTTTTTCAGATGTTTCTTCGGTTGGAGGAATGGTAGTTTGGCTACCAAGAGCAGTTGAAATTCTTTCACTCATTAGTTCTGAAATGTAGTTGTTTAAAGATTTCTTTAATACAGGTTTGAATCTATCTATTACTGTTTGCGTTTTTTTAGACCGTCATAAACATTTTTTTAAAAAAATAATCTTATTAAATCATCAGAAGGATTATCCAACTCCTCTTTAAAAAAATAATTTTAAATTCATTTGAGTATTTCAACTCAGATGCACTATCAAAAAAATAGTATTTATATCAAAAATTAGTTTTTTTGAAAAATTTTTTTAATTTCTGGTATTTGAGTATCTTTTTAGATTTAGTAAATCTATTTCTAGGAAAGGTCTTTCATCCATTTTATTGGTTTCTTCTAAATCTGTATAAAATCTATAATGTCTACCATTTGTCAGAATTGCAAATTTAGCAGTAGAAGTTCCAAAGTATCTGAACAATTGAGAATCATGCTTTTTCAAGTTTTTTTCCCCCACCCATTTAGCTTCAATCAAAAATTGTAGGTGTTCCGCCTACAAATATGGCATAATCTACTTTTTTTCGCCTTTCTTAATTCCAACATCTGCTACAAACTCAGGTACAAATTCTTCGGGATTAAAAAAACATCGTATCCGAGCATGGAGAAAAAAAAGGCATAATTAGAGATGTCTTTGTTGCTTCCTCGGTTTGAACAGTTTCTATCAATTTTTTTCTACTCTTGTGGCAAATGCTTTGATTTGGTCTTGAAAAATCCATAAGTACATTCCTTTCTTAAAAAAAGATTATTTTTATTATTTTTGTAGAGCGTGGCTCTACTTAAAATCTAAATTATGTATATATTATTTATAATTTCCATGTATATGTAAGTATGTATTCTTTGTGAGTTTCCTTAGCAAGTAAATTTCAAGGCTAATCTTTAGAAATGATTTTTGAGTGGTGTTAATTTCCCTATAACTTTTCCTATAATTCTAATATCAACTCTATCATCGCAGATAGGAATATGGATATCTTTATATTCAATGTTAATGGATTGTAAAACGATTTCATTTTTTTCTTAAAAATATACCTTTTTTTAAGAAGGTTTCGTCATCTAAAACTACAGCATATACATTCCCATCTTGAAAATCGTATCCTTGCTTAATTAAAACTATATCCCCATCGTCATAGTTGGGGGTCATGCTATAACCATCAACTATGCTTGCAAAATCATAATCAGGTAGGGTACTAGGATTTTTCTCGTATATAGGCTGTATATTCTTGAGGTATATCAGCTAAGTAATGACCATATCCCGCTGCAAGTTTTTCGACTACATCTATTTTGTATACGGGAATTTTCTTTTTTACCTTATATTCGGTAGTAGCTTCCTTTACTGCAGTTTTCTTTTCTTCCTCTTGTTGTTCCTTGAGTTGAGCTTTAACTATATCTAATACTACTTGTTGCCTATGTGTGTTAAGATTTAATACGACATCTTTTATTTCTGAGATAGTGGTATTAGAGCTTTGTGCAACATCATTAGTATCAAATCTAGGGTCAATATCTGATTTTTGAACATGAAAGAAGTCGGCTATCTTTTGTACATTGCCAGCTATTGGCAATGATGTTCCCTGAGATATAACCAGATAATGTCGTTGGTGGTATACCAGTAGATTTAGACAAATCAATTTGTTTATAATTACACTCTTTAATAAGCTTTGAAATATTATTAGAAATAATCTTCATATATTCTAAATCTCTTGGTGTCAATTTTCCGCGTCCTCTAGCCATTATACCTCCTTATTATATTCAGTGTTTATTATTACATAATACGCTAAAAAAATCTTTGTAAAGAAAAAAATACGAAAAAAATACGAAAAAAATATATTGACGTGCGAATTAAATCGTAGTATAATTAGATTATAAATAAGAAAGGGGATAGTAATGTGGCTAAGAAAGCTAAAAAAAGCCCTTGGTTAGATCAACCAAAAGGCGACTGTAATAGCTGCGATAATCGGACTAATTGCAGTAATATTACAAATCATATTCAAGTAAGTAAAGGGGCGAAAGCCCCAATACTTTCTCTAATATGTTACCACATTATTTTTAATAAATACAATGAAGAAATTAGATTTTTTTGGAAAAATATGTTCAATTCTTGTACTAACTATAATTTGGGCTATTGTTATATATAATATGATACATTAAAGGAGGAAGGCAAAATTGAAAATATCTTTAAAGGGCTTAAGAGCTAATTACGATTTATCGGCTGTAGAGGTAGCTAGGGCTATTGGTATACATCATCAAACGCTGTTAAAGTATGAAAATGATAGTAACCGTATACCTTTGGATTTATTAAGAAAGATAGCTAAATATTATAACGTACCGATAGATGATATTTTTTTGGGAAGAAAATGCGATTTAAAACGTATATATTGATGAAGAATATATATATACTAAATTTGAAATTTATATGGCAGAACTTGAAGGAGAAAGGAGATAAGAGATGCCAAGGTTAAGAGAGAGTAAAAGAGAAAAACGCTTAAATGCTTTTAGGTGTATGACCGGTAGGGTTTCAGGTGGAAGAGAGATTGTATCTGATGAGCAAATGGGGAAACACTTAGGAGTAACAAAAAGAACTATCCAAAATTGGAGAAGAGATTGTTCCACTATGAGGGTAAGGGACTTGTGGAATTTGCAAGATAAATTTCATTTCTTTGATAGCGAAATATTGGAGCTTGTGAAAGGAGAAAATATAAATGAATGATTTGAAAATTTTCAAAAACGCAGAATTTGGAGAAATTAGAATAATAGAAGTAGACAATGAACCTTGGTTTGTCGGAAAAGACGTAGCAGAGGTGCTAGGGTATAGCAATCCTAGTAAGGCTATAAATGACCATGTAGACAAGGAGGACAAACTCAATAACGAAACGTTATCGAGTTTAGGGCAAAGAGGAGGGTGGCTTATAAATGAAAGTGGCTTATACTCACTTATCCTATCAAGCAAACTTCCTAACGCTAAGGCGTTTAAGCGTTGGGTAACGGCAGAGGTTTTACCGACTATCCGTAAGCATGGAATGTATGCCACCGAAGAGCTTTTATCTAATCCGGATATAGCTATAGCGGCTTTTAAAGCTTTAAAAGAGGAAAGGGAGGCAAGGAAAGCCCTTGAAGTCGAAAATAAGGAAATGCAACCTTTAGCCCTATTTGCAAAATCAGTATCCGCAAGCGATACATCTATCTTAATCGGAGACCTTGCAAAGCTTCTTAAACAAAACGGATATACAACAGGTCAGAAAAGACTTTTTGACGAATTAAGACAAAGAGGCTTTTTAATGAAATCCGGTAGCAGTAAAAACCTCCCCACTCAAAGGGCTATGGAGCTAGGGCTGTTTGAGGTTAAGGAGAGTACTATAAACAATCCTGATGGTAGTGTTAGGGTTACGAAAACAACGAAAGTAACAGGAAAAGGTCAGGTGTATTTTGTAAACCTAATCTTAGGAAGAAAAGAAATGGCAAGCTAAAAAAGAAAAGGACTTTCTCTCAAAATTGAGCGAAAGTACAGGAGGTGTAAAAATGAGAACCTTATCAAAAGAAGAATTGCAGGAGATTTTAGAAAAGCATAGAAAGTGGGTGCTTAGAGAAGATGGTGGTGAGAGAGCAAACCTTAGACGGACAAACCTTAGAGAAGCAGACCTTAGAGAGGCAGACCTTAGGGGAGCAGACCTTAGAGGAGCAGACCTTAGAGAGGCAGACCTTAGACGGGCAAACCTTAGAGAAGCAGACCTTAGAGAGGCAGACCTTAGATGGGCAAACCTTAGAGAAGCAAACCTTAGACGAACAAACCTTAGAGAAGCAAACCTTAGCGGAGCATACCTTAGAGAGGTAGACCTTAGATGGGCAAACCTTAGAGAAGCAGACCTTAGAGAGGCAGACCTTAGAGAAGCATACCTTAGAGGAGCAAAACTTAGAGAAGCAGATATTTACTATCCAATAGCTTGCCCTGAAAGTGGAAGCCTTATAGGTTACAAAAAAGCAGGAGGTTATATTGTAAAGTTAAAAATTTTGGAGAGTGCAAAACGTTCAAGTGCCACATCTAGAAAATGCAGGTGCGACAAAGCAGAAGTAGTCGCTATCGAAAACAGCGATGGCACTGTAGCTAGTGTTGATAGTGTCAAGTCTAATCATGATAGTAGTTTTGTTTACAGAATTGGTGAAGTCGTTTGCGTTGATAATTTTGACGACAACAGGTGGAATGAGTGTGCCCCAGGTATTCATTTCTTTATAACAAGAGATGAAGCCGTAAGATATAGCGTGTGGTAGGAGAGTAAATTGAACAGAAAGTGGAGGAATTATTTTTAGATTATGAATGCAATATTGAAATATCCAGGTGCGAAATGGAGAATTGCAAAGTGGATAATTGAAAATATGCCGGAACATCACAGTTATGTTGAACCATACTTTGGAAGCGGTGCCGTCTTTTTTAACAAAACTCCGTCAAACATTGAAACAATAAATGATATTGACGGCGATGTCGTAAATTTTTTTAGAGTTGTTAAAGAAAGTGCTGACGAGCTTGCATATAAGATTTTTATGACGCCATATGCAAGGGCAGAATATGAACGGTCTTATGAAGGTTCAGAAAAGACAGATATTGATAAGGCTGTTGCATTTTGCATAAAAGATAAATATGAGTCATGGATATAGATGTAATGCAAAAAAAGCGGATGGAAAAAAATGATGTTCAAGGAAGAGAACGATCATATGCGGTTCAAGCTTGGAATAAGCTGCCCGAAATAATAATGCAAGCTGCTGCAAGACTGAAAAAAAGTACAGATTGAGCAACGATCAGCACTGGACATAATAAAAGCAATTTAATCATCCAAAGTGCCTGATTTATTGTGATCCTCCATATTTACTTAGCACCAGAAAAGGAAAGCAATACAATATAGAAATGTCAGACAAAAGATCATGAAGAGCTTTTGCGAGTGTTACTTGAGAGCAGAAGCAAAGTAATGCTTAGCGGATATGAATCAGATTTATACGATTATATATTAAGGGGATGGCGAAAAAGTTGAAAAGGATACTATGACACAAAGCCTAAAAAAACGGAAAGAGATACTTTGGATGAATTATTGACAATAGTGGATGAAAGGAGAAGTAATACTATGAATGCAGTAGAAAATCTAAGAGAAGAACTTGAAAGATTAAAGCTATTTATATATGAGATAAACCATTCTAGGTTATTAGATACAGAGCTACTTCTTAATAAGCTTGATAGCATTCTCACAGATAAAGGTAGTGAGATTACGGAGAGTCCAGAAGTAGAGATATCTAATAAAGAGATACTATATTTCAAAAGTGAACTAGTAGAACTTAGAGAGATGTTAAGAACGGCTATAGGTGAGAAAGATATTAAAAAGATAGTATCTATATCTACAGCTCTTACTAATCTAACAAAGGCTGGACTTTATATAGACAGACAATGTAACCAGTTTTAAATAGCATGGTTAAATCGTGGATTGTTGATTTATCCATTGTTTTACCCCCCTTTCATTTACTAGGCTTGGCAGAGCCTGTAAGAAAATTATAAAGGGGATAATGGAAGATGTAAACTAAGTAGAAAGGAGTTAAGTTAAATATGTACACTTCAAAACAAATAGATTTAGACATAAGCGACAATCAAAGAATACTAGCTAAAAGCCTCTGATAATAAAGTTAATAAGCACATCATAAAAGCTACAAAGCTGGAGTTTTCAAGAGATATGCAAAGAATGAGAAGAAAAGAACTAAAAAGTCTTAGAAAACTAAAAAAAGGTCTTATAGCTGTGGTAATAATAGAAGCTTTAGCACTTGGATACTTTTGCTATAAGTCAGTTATAACAAGTAGAGCCGGTGAGCCTACAAGAATAGAGCAGAGTTTAGATGGTTTGAAATCTCGAGAAAATCAAAAAGAAACTTTAAAGGAGTACCCCTCGTTAAGCACTCCTAGTAATAGCTACAGTGAAAAAGATTTAGAGATTTTATCGCATATTATTTGTGAAGAAGCACAAAGCTACTCTGATGAGTTACAGCTTGCAGTTGGAAGTGTTTTTTTAAACAGAGTAAAAGACAGTAGGTTTCCAAACACTTTTGAAGAAGTAGCTTTCCAAAAAAGGCAGCATGCTTGCACTAGAGACGGAAACTACTACAGAAAGCCAACTGATAGAAACATAGCTAATGCTAAATACCTATTAGAAAATGCTTCAGTTTTACCTGAAAATGTTGTATTTCAAGCCGAATTCAAGCAAGGCAAAGGTGTATACAAAACTATAAAAATAGGCAAAAGAAGAAAAATGTATTTTTGCTATTAGAAAGGAGAGCAGATGACAGACAAGCAAAAGAAGATAAAAAGAGCTTATAAGCTTTGCTACAGAGATAGCTATAGAGTGCGACTCAGTTTTTACAATAAGATTTGTAACAGATTTGAATATTTTAAAAATCGAAATTCAAAGTTGGAATTTAAAAAAAGCATATGACGTACTAATTGGAGAAGCAGGCTTTGATGTTTCTATAGAAAATGCAAAAGAAGAAACTTTTTAGAGGTAAAAAGAAGAAGCCTTAGTAGAGATAGAAAAAAAGAGAAAGGTTAAGAAAGGGGTAGCCTAATGTGTGATATATGTTTTTTTGCATAAAAAAATCCACTATGCAAAAAAACACAGTGGAAAAGCAAGTCTAACGCCAATCAAACTTGCTTTCTATTGTAACAAAAATCAAAGAAAGGAGCAATAGAAAAATGGTTAAAAGGCTTATTCTAAAAGATAGAGAAGAATGGCTAGAAAATAGAACTAGGATAGGTGGTTCAGATGCCGCTTGCATAGTAGGTCTAAATCCATACAAAACAAATGTAGACCTTTGGCTTGAAAAGACAGGCAGAAAAAAGCCTGAAGATATAAGTGCAAAGTCATATGTAGAGTATGGAATAAAAAGCAGAAAAATCATCTTAGAGAATTATTTAAACTAGATTTTTCCGGAGTATAAAGTAGAATACTTTGAAAATAACTTATTTCTAAATGATAACTACCCTTTTGCACACGCGAGCTTAGACGGAGAGTTGGAAGATGTAAACGGTAGGAAAGGTATACTTGAGATAAAGACAACAAACATCTTACAGAGTATGCAAAAAGAGAAATGGAAGGATAGAATACCTGATAATTATTACATACAGATACTACACTACCTTCTAGTAACTGATTATGAATTTGCTATCTTAAAAAGCACAGCTAAAGAGTGAGTTTAATGGAGAAATATATATAAAGACAAAAGCATTACAAGATAGAACGAAATGAAGTATTGGAAGATTTAGAATATTTAAAAAAAATAAAGAATATGAGTTTTACTCTTATAAAAAAACGATAAAGAACCGGCACTTATATTACCTAGTTTGTAAAGTTTGTAAAAAGAGTGTCAAAGAGGGGAGAAAAAAATGGAATTTAAAATTTATAATCCAGATGAAAAATAGTTTTATACAGGCTATAGAATGGAATAACGAAGAGATAAAAAGCAGAGCTTAAAAGAAAAGCTGGAGCTATATAAAAATCTAATTTATACAGATGAGCAAATAAGTGAAGCAAAGGCAGACAGAGCAAAGTTAAATAAGTTTGTAACAGCCTTAGAAGATAAGAGAAAAGAACTAAAAAAGACTTGTCTTGCACCTTATGAGAAGTTCGAAAAGCAAGTAAAAGAGCTTGTGTTTATGATAAATGAGCCTATAGCTTTGATAGATACTAGAGTGAAAGCCTTTGAAGTAGAAAAAAAAGAAAAGAAGCTAGAAGAAATAAAAGAGTACTATGCAGGACTAGGTACTGATTTTCCTACATTTGAGCAACTCTACAACCCTAAGTGGTTAAACGCTTCTGTATCTATGGCAAGTATTAAAAAGGATATAGATACAAGACTAGGAGAGATAAATAAAGAGCTAGAGATTTTGGAAAATCTAGAGAAGTATTCATTTGAAGCTATATTTGAATATAAGAAAAATCTAGACTTAAGTATGGCGATGTCTAAGGCTAATGAGCTTAGACAGATAGAAGAAGAAAAAAGAAAAAGAGAGATGTTAGAACAACTTGAGAATTCTAATAAGAATAAAATTGAGAACGAAGAAACTGGCTTAAATACTACAGATACAAGTGCAGAAATTAAAATCGAGCAAGAAAATACAAGTCTAAGGCCTAGCATAGGTGCTGGAGATATAGCTAGAAAATGGATAGGCTTTGAAGCTTATCTAAGTAAGGAAGAAGTAAGCGAGCTTGCAAACTTCTTTAAAGCAAGAAATATAAAGCTTAGAAGACCTAATAATTAATAAAAATAATAAGTAAAAAAGGAGAAATGTTATGGCAGTACAAAATAGTTTAGCTACTAGACAAGGTAAAAGTACAGGTTTTACAGCATATCTAACACAAGATGCCGTAAAGAATCAAATAAATAGTGTAATAGGCGGAAAAGACGGTCAAAAGTTTATTTCAGCTATAGTATCGGCAGTAAATAACAATCCTACGCTTTCAGAGTGTACTAATAGCTCCATACTTTCAGGAGCATTACTAGGATACAGCTTAGACTTATCACCTAGTCCACAACTAGGGCAGTACTACCTTGTACCATTTAATGATAGAAATAGAAATATAAAGGTGGCACAATTCCAACTAGGCTATAAAGGATATATACAACTAGCTATACGTTCAGGACAGTATAAAAAGATAAATGTACTAGCTATAAAAGAGGGAGAGCTAATAAGATTTGACCCATTAAATGAAGAAATAGAAGTAAATCTAATTGATGATGAACTAAAGAGAGAAAATTCAAAAAAACTTTAGGCTATTATGCGATGTTTGAGTACACTAATGGTTTTAGAAAAAGCTTTATACTGGTCTAAAGAAAAAAATGGAAGCTCACGCAATTAAATACTCACAAGGTTATGCAAATGATAGAAAAAAAGGGACTTCTTGGACGTTTTGGAGTAAGGACTTTGATGCTATGGCGTACAAGACTATGCTAAGACAACTTATAAGCAAGTGGGGAATAATGAGCATAGATATGCAAAATGCACTTGATAATGATATGGCTGTTATAAACGCAGACGGAACTAAGACTTATGTAGATAATGAAGAACCTTTTATTAGTGAAGATAAGACTATAGACGTAGAAACAAAAGAAGTAGATGCAGAGCTTGTAACAGATGAAAAAGAAGTTGCAGACGATGATTACGGAGCAGAATTATTTAGTTAGATAATAAAAAATATAGATGTCCTAACTAGACTTAACGGGGTGGCTTACTATATCCGAGCTGAAGACTTTGGTATGGCGAGCTAGTGTCAAACGACTTTGATTATCCGAGTGGAAGCTTTGGTATTCCGAGACGTGAAAAAGAAAGGCTTTGTATATCTGAGAAAAATAACTTGCGAGGTAGTGCATGTAAGTTTTATCAATCAAATACTTCTAAGATAGATAAAACTTAGTGAAACAATTTGGCACGAAAGTAAGACCGAATCTTTGGTATATCGAGTCAGTAAAGAGGTAAGTATGGCAAGACCAAGAAAACAAGGACTAGATTATTTTACCTTGGATTGTCAACTTGATGAAAAGATGAGATTAATACAAGCACAATTCGGGCTGAAGGGCTTTGCTTTAGTCGTCAAGCTACTCCAGAAGATATATGGAGAGTACGGTTACTATTGTGAATGGACAGAGGACGTTAAACTAATGTTTATAGCCGAGAATTTTGGAGCATCAAAAGAAGGTGCTAACTTTGTCGCTGAGGTGTTAAAAGCTTGTATAAAGAGAGGGATTTTTTCAGAAGATTTGTTCGATAAATACAGTATTCTAACCTCATCAGGAATACAAAAAAAAGATTTTGCAGATGCAGTCAAAAAAAAGAGCAAGTGGAGATGGAAAAAGCGTACCTTCTTATTAAGGTTACCCAAAAATCAATAAAGTTGACAGAAAACGGAGTTTCCGACACGGAAACTAGGGTTTTAGGCGGAATTAATCCCCAAAGTAAAGTAAAGGAAAAAGATATATTAAGTAAACTTAATATATCTAGGCACGCATGCGTGCAAGAGAGTGAGAAAGTCTTTTTTTGAAGACGAAAAATTAAATAGAGCTTTTGTAGACTTTATAGCTTTTAGAAAAGAACTAAAAAAGCCACTAATAGGAAAAGGCATAGATTTAGCTATAAAAAAAGCTAAAAAAAATATCAAACGGCAATGATGATATAGCTATAAAAATTATAGAGCAGTCTATACTTAAAAACTTGGTATGATTTTTTTCCCACTACAAAAAGCCTAGAGAATTTACACAAGAAAAAAATAGCAAAAGCATACAAGCCTAAAAGTAAATAGATTTACAAACTTTGAGCAAAGGCAAGATGAAATAGATGAAGATAGCTTGTATAACGAGATTTTTAAAAAGAGATTTAAAAGTAAAAAAAGCAGAAATGAGGATTATGGACAAAAAAAGAAATAGTATTAATCATAGACGGCAACCCCTTTGGAAAGCAAAGACCTAGAGTTGTTAGAACAGGTAAAGGAGCAAGCAGAGCTTTTACACCAGAAAAGACGATGCAGTATGAAAGTTATGTAAAAAGTACTATATAGGCAAAAATACGGCAGACATACAAGCTTTAAAGAAGATGATGAGTTGCACCTTGATATAAAAGCTTATTATGAAATCACAAAATCTACACCTAAGTATCTAAAAGAGATGATGATAACAGGAGTGGTTAAACCCACCAAAAAGCCTGACGTTGATAACATAATCAAAATAATAGCTGATAGCCTTAATGAAGTTGCATATAAAGACGATAAGCAGATAGTAGCTTGTTCTTGTCAGAAATTTTACGCAAGCGAGCCAAGAGTTGAAATTGTGATAAGCAAATTAAACGAAACATCTGTGAGTGAAATAAAAGAAGGGAGAAAAAAGTAGATGAATAGAGTAATTTTAATGGGTAGATTAACGAAAGACCCTGAGCTTAGATATTCGCAAAGTAATAATCCTTTAGCTATAGCAAGATATACACTTGCAGTAGCTAGAAAAGTAAAGACAAATGATACAGAAGCCGACTTTATAAACTGTATAGCTTTTGGAAAGAGTGCAGAATTTGTAGAGAAGTATTTTAGACAAGGTCAAAGAGTGCTAATTGAAGGCAGATTGCAGACCGGAAGCTATACAAACAAAGAGGGTCAAAAAGTTTATACAACCGACATTGTCGTTGAAACTCAAGAATTTGCGGACGGAAAGAACGGAGATACCGCAAAAAATACAGATGACTTTATGCCTGTTGATGAGATGAACGAAGACGGTTTACCGTTTAACTAGGGGGGGGGATATGTTAGTACCAAAAGTGGATTTAAAAGAATTTGAGAAATTCGGCTTTAGACCGTGTAAGGGAGAAGCCGGCAAGAACGGCTGCTATTATTTATGTGTATCAAGAGGGTGTAAAATGCTTTTTGTAAGCCCTATATTGTTTGGAGAACAAGACTGGAGAGACGATGACCCAAGGATACACGAGAGACCAAACTGTAGGTATCGTAGTTATATAGAGCCTATAGATATTATATATCAGCTAATAAAAAGCCGATATGTTAAAAAGAAGGTTGGGAGGAATAATGTTAAAAGATAAAAATTGATAAGTCAATAGAAATCTTAAAGACTGCAGCTAAGATTTCGGAAGATTTTTTTACAGTAAGCCGCTTATATTAGCCTATAGTGGTGGAAAAGACAGTGACGTAATGCTTGACTTAGCATTAAAGGCAAACATCGAGTTTGAAGCAATATACAGTACAACAACAGTAGACGCTCCTCAAACAATGAAACACATAAGTGAAGTTTTTAAGCGTTTGAAAGAAAAGGGAATAAAAACAAGTAGAACGCGACCCATATACAAAAGGTAAGCCAGTTAATATGTTTTCCTTGATTGAACAAAAAGGTATGCCACCCTACCAGAGTTGTGAGATATTGCTGTAGCAATTTTAAGGAAAATTCCACACCAAAGAGAATAACGGCAGTTGGAGTCAGAGAAGCTGAGTCAAAAAAACGAAGCGGAAGAGGTGACTTTTCTATTTTTGAAAAATCACAATCAAAACATTTTTCCTTAGAGCATATACAAGAAGTATTTGAAAACGCAAAGGAGCAAGACCCTGTGTGGGACTGTACATTTGTTGCAAAAAGCAAGGAAAAAAACAAAAAGACTAATAGTAAATCCTATATACAAGTGGACGAAGGAAGAAGTGTGGGAATATATTCACCAAAACAAAGTGTCCTATAATCCACTATACGATAGGGGTTATAGTCGTGTGGGATGTATTTTATGCCCTTTGGCAAGAAGGTCAGAAAGGAAGCGAGATGAACTTAATTTTTCCAAAGTTCAAAGAAAACTACATCAAAGCTTTTGAGAGAATGCTGAGAGCAAGGAAAGAAAGAGGAAAAGAGACAACTTTTAGCCTTTGGACTGATGGAGAAGCTGTCTATAAATGGTGGATGGAAGATAGGACAGATCCAAATCAGATAACACTTGACAACTGGCTATATGAAATAAATGCAGATTAAAATGCAGATTATGTATTTATACCTGAATAAAGGAAGGAAAATAAATAATGAAAACAGTAATAACATTGGATGATAAGGTAAGAGAGTACGTGGGATTTTTTAAAAGACCTTAAACTATCTCCAGTTTTAGGTACGAAGAAGAAAAAAATAGACACCCTAAAAAAGAAGCCGATATAGAGTTGTAAGGTATAAGGCCTTGCGTTCGAAGATTTATCCGGACACACGAGTGGTACTGCTTACAGGTACACCGGTACCTAACGTTTTTATGGAGGTTTTAAAAGTTAATGAAAGAGAGACGAATAATGAAAAAATATGAATTAACAGATGAAATCATAGAGGTTGAGGGTAAGAAGTTATATAGAATTAGAGCTTTAGTTGATATACCTAAACATGACGTTAAGATAGGAGAGCTCGGAGGTTTTGTTGAAAGCGAAAAAAACTTATCTCATCGTGGCAATGCTTGGGTAACTGGCGATGCTATAGTAGGTGGTAATGCTATAGTAGGTGGTAATGCTATAGTAACTGGCGATGCTATAGTAGGTGGTAATGCTAGGGTAACTGGTGATGCTATAGTAATTGACAATGTTATAGTAACTGACAATTCTAGAGTAACTGACAATGCTAGAGTAAGATGCGATGCTAGAGTAACTGGCGATGCTATAGTAGGTGGTAATGCTATAGTAACTGACAACGCTATAGTAACTGGCGATGCTAGAGTAACTGACAATGCTATAGTAACTGACAACGCTATAGTAAGATGGGATGCTAGAGTAAGTGGCAATGCTATAGTAAGATGTAATGCTATAGTAAGTGGCGATACCGATTATATAGTTATCCATCCTATAGGTTCAGAATGTGGTGTTTTTTACAGCTTATAGAACCGAGAACGGAATAGAATGTAACAGAGGTTGCTTTAGCGGAACTATAGAAGAATTTGAGAAAGCAGTCAAAAAAACTCACGATAAAAACAAATTTGCAAAAGAGTATAAGAAAGTCATAGAGCTAGTTAAGCTTAGATTAGGGAAGTTGAATGATGAATAAAAGATTTAAAGAATACAAAGAAAAAAGTAGGCAACAGCGTATATACGTTTTAACACAGTCGAAGATAGATAGAATGGGGAGTGATAACTAATGAAAACTAAATTACACCTATGCAATGTAGATTTTGACATTGATTTACTAAAGAAAAATGATGTGGAGTTAATAAAAGAAAAGGTGCGTTTGGACTTTGCAGAATTTACATCAGGAACAAGCGAAGAGTATAGAAACGCTGATAGGCTTTTATATCTTGATAATATTCGTAAAAGTCTACAAACAAATAGTTTTTGAAGATTATTTAAAAAGAGTACATGAAAGCTTATTTGGATTATTTAAGAGGTATAGGAGAAAGGACGGATAAAATTGAAATAGAATTTGACTATGAATTTGCAGAGCGAGTCTTTATAGATAGAGAATGTAATTTTTATAAAAGCGGTGAAAAGCCTGCTTTATATAACAATTTAGTTGTGATTATAAAAACAGTTATGGATTATGAAAGAGAGACGAACGATGAACAGACAACAGCGTAGAATGAATGGAGGAATTATGATGGAAGGTGTGAGAACGCTTGAGTGGAATGATAATTTAAAAGAGAATATGCAGGAGGCTTCAAAAATTACGCTTGAACAGTTAAAAGAACAAGTAGAGCTAAGTGAAGTCAGAAACAGGCATGAGGGTTATGGAATATCTGCTGAGGGCTATGTTAGCATTCAGAAAGCGATGAAGAGTGTGAAAACAGATATGGACGACTTTCTGAAGCTTTTGCCTGTTACAGAGCAGAATGCTCTTAACTGTATCAGTTCTCTTTATAACTCAGTACTGGATGTCAGTGTGGAAGCGGTGAAACTTGCTGCTCAATGCCAAAGGATATTGGCGGATTTATACGATAAAGAAAGAATACTGACTCCTATAGAAGAGGCTATAAAAGAAGCTGAAGACAGGTTAAAAGAATCCGAAGATTTCGAAGAAGTGGAGGAATAGAACTATGGCAAAAATGCAGTAGATAAAAGGAAAAGGGGCTATTAAGCCCCCATATCCCATTTGCTAAAATTTTATAGATGATAGCTATATTTTTAGTATAGCAAATAGATTTTTGTAAAGGGGATATATATATGCAAGCTAGAGAGTATCTAAGACAGTTAAAGACACTAGATAATATAATAAATGCAAAGTTACTAGAAAAAGAGAGAATACGAGCTTTAGGAGAAAAGATAACACCTAGTCTTACAGAACGTGTACAAGGTGGAGATATGGGAGATAAGGTCGCAGATACAGTAATAAAGCTAGTAGAACTTGATAAACAAATACAAGAAGATATA
This sequence comes from uncultured Lachnoanaerobaculum sp., assembly GCA_916439265.1. Classification (GTDB taxonomy): domain Bacteria; phylum Bacillota; class Clostridia; order Lachnospirales; family Lachnospiraceae; genus CAKAHY01. The sequence goes on from CAKAHY010000002.1 coordinate 48,113, forward strand.
GATAAAATGGTAGATTTGAAAAAAAGAAGCTACAGAAAATATAAACAAAATACAAGATAGTAGATGTAGAATAGTTTTATCTATGTATTATTTATCAAATTTGACGTTTGAAGAGATAGCAGAAAATATTCACTACTCCTATAGGTGGGTTCGTCGTATACATAAAAAAGGTATAAAGGAATTTGAGAGAAAAAATTGACCCCATAAGTTCCCATAAGTTCTATGTTATACTATAGCCTAGAAGAGTGAAAGCCAAACGGCTATAAACCTCCTTTTAATATTAAAAAAAGGCAGTCAATGTAGATTGTCTTTTTTATTACCCAAAAGCACAGAAAGGAGCTGATGGTATATGAAATTAACAATTAAACAACAAAAATTCGCCGATGAGTATATCATTAGTGGCAATATATATAATTCACTTATAAAAGCAGGATATAGTGAAAACTATGCAAAATCTAGAGGCTATGAAATGTTGGAAAATGTGGGTATAAAATCATACATAGATGAACGCCTAAAAGAAGTAAATAAGGCTAAATTACTAAGCCTAGAAGAAGCTATGCAGATAACAAGTGATATAGCTAGGGGAAAGCCTATGAATATAATACAAGACGATATAGAAGTGCCGGTTTATCCTACATTTAACGATAGACAAAAAGGCACTAGAGCATTTTTTTATAAGTTACAAGGTGCTTTCGTAGAAAAGAGAGAAATAAAAGCAGAAGTAAAAAAAATAAAAATATATTTGAAAATATAAGCACAGAGGAGATAAAGAAGTTGATAGGTGATGGATAAGACGAAAAAAGAACAGATAATACTGGAAGCAAAAAAAGAACTTGCAAGGCGTGAGTTCTTTTTTTATTGCCACGTAAAAGCACCTGATTTTTATAAAAGCAGTAGAAAGTATCTTGTGGATTTTTGTAATGATTTGCAAGAGTTTTATGAGAGTAATGAGTATGACATTTTAATAGTGAATATGCCACCTAGACACGGAAAGAGCAGAACTATAGGTTGTTTTGTGGAGTGGGTACTGGGAAATAATAAAAGTATGAAGATAATGACAGGTTCATATAACGAGATACTTTCAACCACGTTTTCAAAGAATGTAAGAAATACCATAAGCGAGATAAAGGCAGATGAAAATAGGATAATATATTCGGATATATTTACAGATGTGAGCATTAAAAAAGGTGATGCTTCTCAAAACTTATGGAGTTTAGAGGGGGCATACAGTAACTACCTAGCAACTTCTCCTACAGGTACGGCAACAGGTTTTGGTGCGAATTTAATTATTATAGATGACCTTATAAAGAATGATAGTGAAGCTTACAATGAATTGACAAAAGAAAAGCAGTTTACTTGGTTTACCGACACTATGCTATCAAGACTTGAAGAAGGTGGAAAGATAATTATAGTAATGACCAGATGGGCAAGTGATGACCTTGCGGGTAGACTGCTTGAGTATGAGGGCTTTAGGATAAAGCATATAAATATGAAAGCAGTTGGTGATGATGGAACTATGCTATGCGATGAGATATTATCTTATAAGTCGTATCTACTAAAGACCAAGGCAATGGGGGTAAATATAGTTAGTGCCAACTACCAACAAGATCCTATAGATATAAAAGGTAGGCTATATACCAGCTTTAAAACTTATACCAATTTACCTACACTTAAAGAGATTAAAAACTATACAGATACAGCAGATACAGGAGCAGATTATTTGTGTTCTATATGCTACGGTGTTAGTTTTGATGATGAAGTTTATATATTAGATGTCATATATACAAAAGAACCTATGGAGATAACAGAAGAACTAACGGCAAAGATGATATATGAAAGAGGTGTAAATGTAGCCGATATAGAAAGTAATAACGGTGGTAGGGGTTTTGCAAGAAATGTTGAAAGGATATTAAAAGAAAAGTATGGAAGTAGGAAAGCGAGAATAAACACTTTTCATCAAAGCGAAAATAAGGCTTCAAGGATATACTCAAACTCATCTTTGGTAATGAATATAGTTTTTTTTCCGTATAATTGGGCAGATAGGTGGAGTGATTTTTATAAAGCTTTATACAAGTATCAAACAGAAGGAAAGAATGCCCATGATGACGCACCTGACGCACTTACTGGAGTTGTAGAAAGATTTAAGAGAAAACAAGGAGTTAGAATACTCAAATAAGGAGCAAGATGGATATAGAAATATTAAAAAAAGTTGATAAAACAAAACAAAGCTAAGCATAGCGATTTTACAAGCAAATATTTGAAAGCCAAGAATTATTATATGAATAAGCCGGATATAGTATTTAGTTCCGGTAAATCCTTGTATGGTGGAACGAATAGCGAAACGTTAGAAAACCCCCTTAGAAATGCCAATAATCACGTTCCTTTTAATTTTCACGGACTACTGGTTAATCAAAAGGCTTCTTATATGTTTACTAAAGCACCTAGCTTTGACCTTGGAAGTGAAGTGGCTAATAAAAAGTTAAATAATCTACTAGGAGATAAGTTTACTAAGGTGTGTAAAGACCTTTGCGTAAACGCTAGCAATTCAAGTGTAGCTTGGTTGCACATATGGAAAGAAAACAGTGATTTGAAATATACTGTTATAGAGCCTAGCGAGATACTTGCAGTATGGGACAAGGGAGTAGATAGAAAGCTACTCGGAGTTCTTAGAACTTATAGCGATATAAGGGAAGAGGACGGAAAAGCAGTTATAAGATACGAGTATTGGAATGATATTTATTGCTATTTTTACGAGAAAGAGAGCGAAGATGAGAGTTTAATTACTTTGCACGAACTTAGCATAGATGAAAGCGGAAATAACAGTTTTAGGCATGACATAGGAGATGTGCCGTTTATAGCTTTTTTTAATAACAATGTAGGTACTTCTGACTTGATAAATATAAAAGATTTAATAGATACCTATTGTAAGGTCTATAACGGCTTTGTAAATGACCTTGAGGATATACAAGAAGTGATACTTGTTCTTACTAATTACGGTGGAGAAAATAGAGCTGAATTTTTAAAAGACTTAAAAGAATACAAGATGATACAACTAGATACTGAAAGCAGTGGAGATGTAAAGACTTTAAGCATAGACATACCTATAGAAGCAAGAAGAGAATTACTTAACACAACTAGGAAGCTTATATTTGAGCAAGGAATGGGAATAGACCCTGATCCTGCTAATTTTGGAAATAGTTCCGGAGTTGCTTTGCAATTTCTATATGCTTTACTTGAACTAAAAGCAGGACTAATGGAAACTGAGTTTAGGATAAGTTTCTCTAAGTTTATACGGGTTATATGCAATGCTTATGGCATAGCTATAAAAGATGAGAGTATAACCCAAGTATGGACAAGAACGAGTGTAAAAAATACAAGCGAGTTAGTAGATATGTGTGCTAAGAGTAAGGGTCTTATATCTGATGAAACATTATTAAGCCATCACCCTTTTGTAAGTGATGTTGCTAGAGAGCTTGGAAAGATAGAAGAAGAAAAGAAACAAGTAGAACAAAAGATGTTAGACCTATATGGGTTTGATGATAAAAAGCAGACTAAAGATGATGAAAAGAAGAAAGAAAAAGAGGATGTTAAAGAGAACTAAGCTTTAATATCTTCTTTTATTTTGCTTATTTCATAGCCTAATTTATCTATATTAAGGCTTTGAGATATAGAGCCTATATATTTTATATATATGAAAGTTAAAAGGCGAAAATAAGGCTGATTTTAGCTGTATAGCAAGTATAGTTTAAAAAAAGATAAGGGAGTATATGAGTTATTTTGAAGAAAGAAATATAGAATTATATTTAAATAATGAGCAAAGCATAGCACAGTATTATTCTAAGTTAGAAAAGGCTTTTATACGCTCTAAGAATGAAATACAAAGGACTATAGAAAGCTTTTACGCAAGATATGCAAAAGAGAACGGACTAAGCTACTATGAGAGCCAAATGGCTATAAACAGTGCTGAAATAATGGAGCTAAGAGAGTTTATAGAACACAGCTTAAATAATATAGATAATAAGTATAGTAAGAGCCTAGAGCTTGCTTCTTTAAGACATAGAATAAGCAGATATGAAGCCTTGCAAATGCAAATAGATGCAATGCTTACAAGCTTGTATTCTAAGGATTATGAAGAAGCAAGTATAGATAAACTAAAACATATCTATACTAACACTTATGAAATGGGTAGATTCAACATTGATAAGTTTAGGGGGTATGGTAGATCCTTTAACAATATAGATGAGAATAGCTTAGTAAAGCTAATACAGTATCCTTTTAATGGTGCAAGCTTTAGTTCTAGGATATGGAAGCAAAAAGAACATTTACAAGGTGCTATTATGGAAAGCCTAACGACTATGCTTGTGCAAGGAAGCCACCCTAGTAAGATTAGTAAGGAGTTGTCAGATAAGTTTAAAACTAAGAGATTTGACGCGTATAGGCTGTTACATACCGAAAGTTCGTATTTGACGAATAGAGCAACCATAGATAGCTATATAGATGACGGAGTAGAAAAGTATCAAATATTAGCAACTTTGGATAGTAAGACTTGTTCTATATGTGGTTCTAAAGATAACAAGATAATAGAGTTAAAGGAAAGCTTAGCAGAAGATGAAAAGAACATAGTAGGCTTAGATTTGCCACCATTCCACCCACTGTGCAGATGTACTACAGTGCCTTATGACGATGAGTTTATAGAAGATAGCGATACACGAGTAGCAAGAGATGAAAACGGTGAGTATATTGATGTACCGGCTAGTATGGGGTATGGGGAGTGGAGAGAGAAGTTTGTAGAGAAGGAAAAAGAAAGAGAAGCAGACTTGTCTAGAAAAACTAATAATAGTGCTAAGGAAATTAAGGAACATACTATAGATGTACCTAACTTGAAAGAAGATGAAAAAAATAGTATAATAGAATACAAAGAAGCAAATCAAGAGACAGAAAAAGAGCTAAAAAAACGAAGTACAGAATTTTGGGATAGTATGTTAGATAGCGAGAAAGAAGCTATACAAGAATATTCAGGCGATGATTATGGTATAACAAACAGGTATTTGAGAAATGCTTTATATGAAGATGATGATATAGTTTTTAATAAAACTATACAAAGAATAGAAGAAATAGATAAAGCATTATCAAGAAATACTTTGGGAGATAATTTGACTTTATATCGTGGAGTTAGTTTTTGAAGAATTTGAGAGTTGGAAAAAAATGCAGATACTATTAATACATATAAAAAGTACTAGCATAAGTAGAGAGATTGCTGATGATTTCAACTCGGATTACAAGATACTTATAAAAAGCTCCTAAAGATACGAAAGGCTTCTATTTAGGGTGATTATTCAGAGTATAAATCTGAAAAAAAGAGTTTTTTTGTTACATAGAAATCAAAAAGTATAAAATTTTGAATATGACAGATAATGAATTAGAGGTTGAATTTTATGAACAGTAATGAAGAAATGATATTATTAAAGACTAAGATGAAAGATTATAAAAGTGGTAAGTTAAAAAAAGTAAAAGTTATACTAAAAAGTGAATTAAGAGAAAGAAGAATATATTTTTGAAAGTCAGTTACCTAGTCAAATTTTAGGTATAGAAAAATCAAAGATGGCTATATGAGATAAAAAAAGAATTTTTTTGATTTATCTAATATAATGAGTGAGTGTCCAGATTATGGGATAACAAGGCTAGAGTATATTTTGAAGTTTGGTTTATAGATATTACAAGGTATAAATATGAAAGATAAGTTGAAATCGGCTATATATGGTTTAGCTATAGGTGATGCTTTAGGAGTTCCATATGAATTTAAAAAGCGTGGAAGTTTTAATACTACAGATATGATAGGATATGGAACACATAATCAACCAATAGGAACTTGGTCAGATGATACAAGTATGACTTTAGCTTTATGCGATTCTTTGAAAGATAACAACCTAAAAATAGATATTGAAGATATACTAGATAGATTTAGAGATTGGATAAGTAATGGTAAGTATACTTCTACCGGAGTAGTATTTGACTATGGTAATACTACTTGTGAAGCATTGGAGTTAGGTTATGGCATAGATGATATATACGCAAATGGAAATGGAGCTTTAATGAGAATATTACCTTTAGCGTTTTGTGAAGTTAAAGCCGAAGATATAGATAAAGTATCAGCAATTACACATGCACATAACATATCAAAAGAAGCTTGTAGAATATATATACATATAGCTAAAGAGTTACTGAAAGATAAAAAAAACTAGAGCATATATTAAAAAAATATAGGGGTTAGTAGTAAGTTTAAAAAGATTAAAAAAAGCTTGAGTAATATTTTTAGAAGATGAAATATATTCAACTGGTTATGTTGTTCATACATTGGAAGCAAGCCTTTGGTGTATATTAAAAAAACAAATAACTATAAAGAAGCGGTATTAAAAGCAGTTAATTTGGGAGATGATACGGATACCACAGCTGCAGTAACAGGTGGATTAGCTGGTCTTATATATGGATATGATAGTATACCCTAAAGAATGGATAGATAAGTTGAATAATAAAGAACTAATAGAAGATTGCTTGTTTCTATAATAGATATTATCAATAAACTAGGAGGTTAAAATGACATACGATGATATTACAAGACGAATAGGTTTTTGATTTTTATAGAAGAAATGAAAGAATATGATAAAAAAACACTCTATACCGAAAATGATGATACTAGTGATGCACCTTGGAGAGTACTTACAGATGAAGAGTTTTATTTTATAGTTGATGAAGTAAAAAGCAGGTAGGTTAGAGTATTTCTAAAAGCTATTTATAAAAAAAGTGTAAATTGAGACTTAGCTTCGCCTCTTTACAATGCGTACCAGTGCTAAGTTGTTTTTAAAATATAAGTAGTAAATTAAAAGCACCTTTAGGTGCTTTTTTTATTGTAGAAAGGAAGATATGAACAATTTTAAAAATCATATACAAGATACTAAGGCTATTTGAAAGAGCCTTAGATTATGAAAGAGTTTGATGTATCTAGTATAAATGCAACAGACCTAGGCATTAGCAAAGAAAGATTAGATGGAATACTTAGAATGCTAGTAGATGACGGATATTTGCTAGGTATTATCTACAAGCCTAATCTATTAGGAGTAAAGATAACAAAGAATGCTAGAATAACATTGGAAGGCTTAGAATATTTAGAAGAAAAATAGTTTAATGAAGAAAGGCTCAGATATAGCTAAAGGAATTATAGATGTATGCACTTAGTTTACTAGGTGCTTTTTTGTTACCTAAAAGAAAGGAAGTAAAGCAAATGAAATACCTAAACTCAGAGGGATATAAAGATATAACAGCAGGTAAAGCTATAGAGAGTATAGAAAGATTAGAGAAGAGAAAAATTGAGAAGAAGTACACAAAGCACAGAGCAAGAGCAGAGCCAAAACCTAGGTGTAAAAGTGTTATTAGTTCCTAAAAAGTAGAAATAATAACTAAAAAAAGGGGTAAATATGGCAAAAAAAATGATTATTTTTTTATCTGGTATATAAGATACTAGATTATATGTATACTAAAGCTTAAAAAAATGGTAAAAGAAATTGATAGGGAGTATCTAAGTATAGATAGTCCTTTATTTATGTACATAAATGAGAAATATTTATTTTTATATATTTGATAATCTGATAAAGGACGGATATATAAGGGGTGTTATAGTATTAAAGCATTTTTTTACGAATACGGAATAAAGATTACATCTAATGCAAGTATCACTCCAAAAGGTATAGAGTATTTAGAAGAAAAATAATATATTTAATAAAGTAAAAGAATACTTAAAAAGATGTAAAGGATACAGTTCCTTTTATATAATTACTCAGCTAAGAGAATAAAAAAAGCAGATAGATACACATAAAACAGTGAATAAACGTTTAGATAAGGAGTAACTATGGACTGGTTAAAAGATATTTTTAAAAAGAGTTTAGGAGAGGAGGCAGTAAGTGATGATTTGATTACAAAAATAAGCAAAGAGTTCCCAAAGCATGCAGTTCCTAAAAGCGTTTTTAATGAAAAAAATAAAGCACTAGAGCTTGCAAATACTACTATCGAAGAACTAAAGGCAAGCGGAAGTGATGGCGAGAAGTTGAAAGCACAAATTGAGGAATACAAGGCAAAAGTTGAAAAGCTTGATACACAAGCCAAAGAAAAAGAAAAGACTTATATATTAAAAGAAGAACTCATTAAAAAGGGGATAAAAGACCCTGAGTATCTTATATATAAGCAAGGTGGTATAGATAAGTTTGAATTTTCAGATGATAACAAGATAAAAGATATAGATAAGTTTTTAGATACTTGTAAGGAAACTTACCCATATCTATTTGGTGACAGTTCTTATACTTATAAGCCAAATGGTGGTAACGGAAGCGTGGTGGTAAATCCATTTGCAAAGGAAACATTCAATCTTACTGAGCAAGGTAGGATATTAAAACAAGACCCTGCAAGAGCAAGAGAGCTTGCGAGTGCGGTAGGTGTTGAAATATAAATTATAAAAAGAAAGAGGTAAAATTATGGCAGGAACAAAGTTAACAGATGTAATAGTACCAAGTTTGTTTGATAAGTACGTTATAAATAAAACAATGGAACTTTCGGCACTTTTTAACAGCGGAATAGTGGAGCATAATGAAGAATTTGACAGGTTAGCTTCTCAAGCTTCTCCGCTTGTAAATATGCCGTTTTTCCAAGATTTAACAGGAGAAAGTGAGCAGATAATAGAGGACACTGATTTAGAGCAGAACAAAATTACATCAGGAAAAGATGTAGCTGCTATCCTAAGAAGAGCCAAGATGTGGACAGCTACAGACCTTAGTGCCGCACTTGCAGGTAAAGACCCTATGGAAGCGATAGCAAGTTTAGTAGCTGAATTTTGGGCAAGAGATATGCAAAAGGAACTTATAGCTATACTTCTTGGAACATTTGGAACAACAACAGGAAACGAGACAAGGTTATCTTCAAACATTCTTGATATATCTAAAAATGCCGGTACTAAAGCAAACTTCACAGGGGAGAGCTTTATTGATGCGTGCCAATTACTAGGAGATGCAAAGAGCCAATTAACAGCTGTTGCTATGCACTCAGCTACAGAAAGCCATCTTAGAAAGCAAAACCTTATACAGACGGTGCAACCTTCAAGTGATGTTGCTTTTGGCTTATATCAAGGAAAAAGAGTTATTGTTGATGATGGTTTACCGGTTGAAACAGGTGGGGTGTATACATCTTATTTATTCGGTAATGGTGCAATAGCTTATGGAAACGGTACTCCTGTAGGCTTTGTGGCAACAGAAATAGATAGAGACAAAAAGAAAGGTTCAGGTGTTGACTTCTTAATTAACAGAAGAACTTCTATACTTCACCCTAGAGGTATAGCTTTTACTAACTCCGATGTTGCAAAAACGGAAGGACCATCAAGAGCAGAGCTTAAAAAGGCAGAAAACTGGAAGCCTGTATATGAGCCAAAGCAACTCAGAATGGTAGCTTTTAAGCATAAGTTAGGGTAAGATATGGAACTAATGTCTAGAGATGAAATGCTACACTTAGTTAAATCCAACCTAAAATTAGACGATAATATCAGAGATTTAATTATCTCTGATATTATCTTTTTAGTGGTAGAGTATTGCAATTTAGGTAGCAAGATAAATAGAAGATTAGAGCCTTTTATTAGAAAGAAAGTAGGCAACATTATAGCCTATGAAAAAGACGGAAAAGATATGTTTACTAAGGATATAAGTTCTATTAAAGAGGGAGACAGTAGTGTTGCTTATTCTAGTGATACTATAACAAAAACTACAGATATATATGGACTTAGTGATTTTGATAAAGCTTTATTAAATAAGTTTAGGAAGATAAGAAGAAATGAGTATAGATAGAAAAAGTGTAAATCCATTTGCTATTTTTTTATACATACAGAGCCGATATTTATAGGTATGAGGATATAAAAGACGGTGCTATAAGTAAAAAGACAAAAAAGCCTTTATATAGTAAAGTCCCTTGCAGATATAGTCGCAACAGTGGAGCTTTAGCAAGCAGTGAAGTAGCAAAGATAGAAACTGCCAACACTATATTTTTTGATGTAAATACAGATATAAAAGAGGGCGATTACATAGAGGTATACTCAGATAGCTTTAATACTAAAGTGTGTTTGAATATAGGCGAGATTATGTTTTATACTTATCAAGTAGAGTGCAAAGTAAAAAGGAGTGAAAATGTCTAATGTAAGTTCAAATTCAGAGAGCATTTCTAATTTATTAAAAGAAATAAAAAAGTTAAGTCCGAACTTTGATGAAGTAAGAAAAAAGACACTTAACAGTGCCGTTAATAGCGGTATACGATTTGCAAAAAAAGGTTCGCCTGTTATAAGTGGATATTTTAGGAATAATTGAAGTCTACTCCTACATTAAAAAATGGGAAAAATATGCAAAAAGGTATTTCTAATAATACTGAATATGCTTCTTTTGTAAACTATGGTCATAGAATAGTAGATAAAAGCAGGAAATACTATAGGATATGTTCATAGTAAGAAAGGAGACCATTTACTTGAACGAACTGTAGATGTAGTAAAAAGTAAAATGAACACTATACTAAAAAAATGAGATTGAGAATTTAAAAAAAGGGGAAGTAATGGCTAAGTATGATTTATAGTATATATCAAGATGTAGCTAGAAATTTAAAGAAAGTAAAGGATATAGATGTCTATATAGAGGATATACCACAAGGGGTTAAGACGCCTCTTTTTTTAATACATATTTATGAAAGTAAATATAGTACAGGAATAAACAAAAGGCAAAAGACAAGCCTAAGCTTAGATGTATTATATTTCCCTAAGAGTAAAGAAGAATTAAAAAGAGAGTGCCTGGAACTTGTGGAGAGTTTGTATCACGATTTTTAGCTTGGATAATTTTTAAAATAAGTGATAGAAGTTCCACTATAGTAGATGATATAGCACATTTTACTTTTTAATATAAGTTATAGAGAATATAAGGAAGATGAAGTGAATAAAATAGAGAGAATAGAAGCAGTAGATAGCATTGATAAAAAATAAAAAATAACAAATAGATTTGTAATGAAAGGAGACTATATGGCAGGAATATGGCAAAACGATAATAAAACTTTACCGGGAGCGTATATAAACATAAAAACAAATGAAACTTTGTCGATTGTAAACAATGAACGAGGTAGGGTTTTGATTTTGCAAGAGTTAAGTGTTGGTACTGATAACAACGTGTATGTTAGAACTAAAGACGAGGATACATTTGATACTAACGCTACGCTAACAGATAAAAAGCTTAGTGATTTAGCATTAAAAAATGCTAGTAAGGTATTAGTTTTAAAGTTAAAGACAGGTCATAGGCTTACAGATGTGAAAGCAAGTCTTGATATAGCAAAGACTTTAAAGTTTGATACCCTAGTGTATCCTTATGATGAGGGAAAAGATGACATAAAGGAAGCTATAAAAAATTTCATAATAGATATGAGAGATAACGAGGGTTTGAAAATTGGCGGAGTAATGGCAAACTACAGTGCTAATCACGAAGCCATTATAAATATAACGCAATCACTTATATTAAACGATGATACTACTTTAAATGCTACAGAAGTGGCTACTTTTATAGCAGGTCTTAGTGCAGGTGCAAGTATAACAAAATCAAATACAGGGACTATTTTAGAATTTGCTAAAGATGTAGTGCCAAGGCTTACAAAGACAGGGATAGAAGAAGCTATAAGAGGTGGAAAAATTAGTTTTTTTAAAGTGGATAATTCTGAAAAATGTAAGTATAGTTTATGATATAAACTCACTTACTAGCTTTACAAAAGAAAAGGGTGCTATATTTTCAAAAAACAGAGTAGTTAGAACTTTAGATAGTATAGCAAATGATATAGCAAGGGTATTTGAAGCTAATTATGTCGGCAAATTAAATAATAATTCAGACGGTAGAAATATACTAAAATCAACTTTAATAGAATATTTTAAAACCCTAGAAAACCTTAACGCTATAGAAAGTTTTGAAGCTAAGGATATAGAAATAAAAAGACGGTAAGAGTAAAGACAGTGTTATCATTGATTTGAAGATAAAACCTTTAGACAGTGTGGAAAAGATATATATAAACGTAAATTTAGGATAATAGAAAGGGGAAAAAATGAGCAATTCAACAAAAATGAGCGACCTTATAACAGGAAATGAGGGACAAGCATATATAACTGTAGATGGACAAAATAGGTACTTTTTTGAGTTATCCAAAATAGAAGCTACTATAGAATTTACAGTAATAGCTAAAAAGCTCTTAGGTCAAAGAATGAAACAACACAAGGTGGTAGGAGCAGAGGGCAAGGGTAGTATTAGTATATATAATGTAAGTCCGTCTACACTTGCTTTGTATAGAGAGTATATAAACACCGGAAGAGTGTTACCTATAAGTATAAATATAATCAATGATGATGCTTCTTCTACTATAGGAAGAAGAGCGGTATTACTTAGAAATTGCATATTCATAAAAAAACACCTGTAGCTATGTTAGATGATAATAGCGAAGAGTTAAATACAGTAGACATAGATTTTACATTCGATGATGTAGAAGAACTTGAAAGCTATAAAATTCCTGAAAATATGAGATAAAAATATTTAAAAATAAAAAATACCTCTTAACTTATGGTCGACCTTATATTATAATATATTTACAGTTAAAGAAAAACTTAACGAGTAAGACAGGCAAGTAGTCGGAAAGGAGAAGATATGGACGAAGAGATGAATGTAGGTGAATTACTTAAAAGAAATAGCTGAAGAAAAATCAAACAAGGAAAATTCTTGAAATCTTAAACGAGTGTAAAGACTTAGGAGAGGCTAAAGAAAAAAATAAAAAGCCCTACTTAAAAAAAATAAGTAAGGCAAAACTTCCAAACAGACGGTACTTGCTACCGTCTGTACCCAAAAAGATAGTATCATATTGGGTACAAAAAAAGGCAAGAGTTAAGAGGTGTTTTTAAATAGCAGAAAAGAAAAATGGGGAGACCTAATCTAAATAATAGAACTGAAAAAGTAGGTTTTCGTATGTCAAAGGAAGAATTGGAAGATATACAAAAATGTGCTGATAAGCTAGGGTACTATGAGAGTTAATGCAATAGTCCTAGGCATAAAGTTACTTAAAGAAAAATTGGATATTGATTAAATGAAAGCATCTAGAAATAGGTGCTTTTTTAATACCTAAGAATAAATGAAGCAAGAGCGAAGCGAGAGAAAGGATAAAAATTATGAGTTCACTTAGAGCATTTTTACAACCGATAAAAGCAGAAAACGAAGAGGTAATCATTTCAGATAGATTTGTAGAAGATGGAAAGGTTGTTCCTTTTACTATAAGAGCTATAGACCAAGATGAAAACGAAGAAATAATAAAAAGAAACACAAAAAGAAACAAAAAGGGAGAAGAGAAGTTTGAACAAGCTAGCTATGTTGCCGACCTTGTAAGTTCTTCTGTGGTATTTCCTGATTTAAACGATTCCGAGTTACAAAGAGCTTATGGAGTTATAGGAGCAAGTAAGCTACTTAAAAAGATGTTGTTAGTTGGAGAGTTTGCAACCCTCAGTGCAAAGGTACAAAAGATTTCAGGCATAGATACAGATATAAATGATGAGATAGAAGAAGCAAAAAACTAATAAAGCAAGGTGATGCAGAGTTTAGCTTTGCACATTATGCCTTGCAAAAACTAAAGATAAGACCGGCGGTCCTTAGTGGTATATGCGGAGCTAACACTCCTATATCCACTAAGGAAAGAGCTTTTATATATGCTAGTATTTCTCTTAGAATAGAAGAAGAAAAAAGAGAAATGGCAAAAAGCAAAAAAAGGTAAATAGGAAAGGAGGTAGAAGCTTATGGTTCTTGAAGCAATTTTTAAACTTACGGACTCATACAGTTCAACGCTTAAAAAAATATCTGCAAATACAGAAAATTTCGCAAAAAGTTTAGATAAGAGTTCTAGCGGAGTTGATAAGTTAGGCACTAAGTTAAAGTCTGTAAACAGTCTTGAAAGTGGATTTGGAAAGCTTGTAGGAACAGTAGTAACACTAGGAGCAGTACTTGGAGCTTTAAAGCTTTCTGATGATATAAGTAATGCTAATGCGAGGCTCTCAATGATTACTTCTAATCTAAGCGAGCAAAAGGATTTGCAGGCTAAAATAATGGCTAGTGCGAAAAGCTCAAGAAGTAGCTACATAGAAATGGCAAATGCCACAGCTAAGATGAAGATGTTAGCACCGGATAGTTTTAAGAATAACGAAGAAGCTCTGAAGTTCACAGAAACCTTACAAAAATCTTTAACAGTATCAGGAGCGGATAAAGCTAGTAAAGACGGAGCATTTTTACAAATAACTCAAGCTATGACAAGTGGTAGACTACAAGGAGATGAATTTAGAAGTATGACAGAAAATGCTCCTATGGTTGCAGATGCCATAGCTAAATATATGGGAAAACCAAAGGCAGAACTTAAAGAGTTATCATCAAAGGGGTTAATAACAGCCGACATAGTAAAAAATGCCCTGTTTAGTGCAAGTGATGATATAAACAAAAAATTTGAAACTATGCCAAAGACTTTTAATGATGTAATGACAGAATTTAAAAATAATTTCATAAAAGTGTTTGAGCCTATAAGTGCAAAGATAACGCAGATACTGGGTTCTGATAGTATAACAAAGGTGATGAGTGCCATAGGAGTTGCTTTATTAGTAGGAGCAAATATATTAGGCTTTTTTGTAGATGGTATAGCTTTTCTAATAGATAATTTAGATATACTTACACCGGCTCTACTAGGAGTGGCAGGAGCGATGTTAGTATATAATGCTACCTCAGGTATTGCCTATTTGCAGACTATATCTAATGCTATAGCACTAGGTACAAAAGCTATAGCAGATGCCATTGAGTACGTACAGATAATAGCACTTATAGCTGCACAGGACGGATTTAATGCAGCACTTGCCGCTTGTCCTATTAATTGGATAATTATAGGAATAATAGCTTTAATAGCTATTTTTTATACAATTATAGCAGTTATAAACAAGACGGCAGGAACTACTATAAGTGCTACAGGAATTATACTTGGAGCAGTTTTTGCTTTGGGAAGCGGTTTTTATAATCAGTTTGTTTTTATATGGAATATAGTAGCTGCTTTTGTGAATTTCTTTGCTAATTGCTTTAACAATCCTATTGCAAGTGTAAAGATACTATTTTTAGACCTTGCAAGAAATGTTATAGATACCGTTGCTACTATGGTTAGAAGTATTGAAAATCTAATAAATATGATACCCGGTGTTCATGTAAACATTTCAAGCGGTATAACTAATTTTTCTAAAGGCATATCCGGAGAAATAGATAGAATAAAAAAAGATAGCGGTTACAAAGATGTAATGGGCAGTATGAAACAAGTAAGCCTTGGAGAAGCATATAAAAGTGGATACAACATAGGAAAAGGTATAGAAAACAAAGTGGGTTCTATGTTTAAAGGTCTAAAAGGAATTGGTGTGCCAAACTTAGATGCAGGTGTAGGCGATCCAACACTACCAAGTCTTGGAACTTCAGGAAATCCTACAAATGTAAAAGGAAGTGGAAAAGGTGGAGCAGTAAAAGTAGAAAATAGTGAAGACCTTGAACTGCTTAGAAGTCTTGCTATGCGTGATTACGTAGCAAGGGTATCTCAAAATACCTTAGCTCCGAATATAAATATAGAGTTTAGTGGAGATATACATAAAGAAACTGATACAGATAGTGTACTAAGTCATATAAACAATGAGCTTAGAGACATACTGGCAGTAGCAACAGAGGGATAGTTATGAGTTATAGTATATATTTTAAGGCAGAAGGTAAAAAGTATAAGCTACCGGTTAATCCGGAAAGCATAGAGATATCCAGAAATCTAAATGTAAGCACTTTTACTGTACTAGGGGGCAATGAAGTTGTTATGCCCTCAAGTATGGCTTTAGCAAAGATAAAGTTTAGCTTTGAGTTACCTAGTTATACTTACTCTTATATGAATAGCGGTATAAGACATAAGGCAGATTATTACGAGAAAATGCTAAAAAAGACACAAAGAGATAAAAAACCTATATTTTTTATAGCAAGTAATGAAATTACGGAAGACATAAGTCTTAGAGTATTGGTTACCGGCTTGACTATAAAAGAAGAAGCAGGGGAAGAAGGCGACAAAAAGGTTGATATAGAGCTTTTAGAGTATAAAGGTGCTACAAGGCTTTATAAGGTAATAGAAACAAAAAAAGAAGAGCCTGTGGAAGAGTTAAAGGATGAAGCTACAAACTCTACCACAGATATATCCGGTAATGGTACACCTGTTACAACAAAGAGTAGTGGCAAAAGTAAAAAATCTAGGAGTGGTAAGAAAAAAGAAGTTAGATACAAAGGCTCTGAGATAAACAATGTAAACGCTATTATTTCAAGGCACGTAATGGAAGCAAATGAAAAAGCCAGTAAAAATATCTTTAAAAAACCTATAACCAAGATGAATGCAGTAGAAAAGGCTACTATAGAAAGGCTTATGAATCCAAAGAGCAAAAAAAGAATAAGTAAGAGAGGTATAGGACTTTGGTTTTCTAAATAGCCTAGATTTAAGGTGTAATTATGAAAGTATTATGTGAACATGATAAAACAATAATAGATATGACCGGTACTTGTACGCAGATAACTTTTACCGAAAGCTTGAATGAAGGTGCAAGCACTGTAGAGCTAAAGTATATAAAAGCCGGTCTTGTGCTGAATAATGGCGATGTTATAAGAATAAGTGGAAAGGACGAAAAAGACGGCATATTCTTTGGAATGATTTTTTTAAAGTAAGTGTAGATGAAAAAGAAGAAGTTACTATAAAAAGCTTATGACCAATTAAGATATTTAAAAAGCAAAGGATATAGTAGTTTTAGAAAAATCCTACACTTAGTGAAATAGTAAAAATATGCTTGTAAAAAAATGAGCTTAAAAGTAGGCTCTGTAGCAGATACTAAGTTAAAGCTAAAAACTATAGCCAGATATGATAAAACCTACCTTGACTTAATAAGTGATGCTATAAAAGATACCTTAGTTATAAGTGGGGCAAAGGACTACTATGTATTAAGAGAGAATTATGGACAAGTCGATTTGATAAATGCAAAAGACTTAGAACTTCCGCTAGTATTAGGAAATGGAAGTCTTGCAACGGCTTATAGCTATGAAAAATCTATAGATGATGATTACTATAATATAGTAAAAATCTTATATAAGGACGAAGGACTAGGAAAAAACGAGCTTGTAACAAGCAGTGATAAGGAAGCGGTAAACAGATTTGGAATTTTACAGTATTTGGAATTTTCTAATGATATAAGTAAAAAAGATATAGCCGGTAAAAGAGCAGAGGATTTATTAAAGCTTTATAACAAGGAAAAAGAAAGCTTAAAGCTTGAGTGTGTTGGAGATTTTAGTATAAGAGCAGGAAACAGTATATATGCAAACATAGAAGACATAAAGCTAGGTAAAAGACTTATAATAAAAAGTGTAACACATAAGTTTCTGCCCATTCATACAATGAGTATAGAGGTAATAACAAATGGATAAAATAGGTGGAATGGGTCTGTATGACATAATAAAAAATATAATAGAAAACTATTTGATTAGTCTAGGCTTAACTATGCTTGTTATAGGGGAGTACAAGGGTGACTTTGTGCTCATTAATAACAATTTAAAGCTACCGATTGACTTACTTAGCGGAACACTAAAAAAGAGTTTAAAGCTTGGAGATAAGCTTAGATTACTTAGAAACCAAGGTTGTGGCGAGTATTATATACTTGAAATAATTGATAAGGAAATAGCTTTTAGTGAAGATGTTAAAAAGATAGAAAAAAGGATAAGATAATGAAGTTAAGTGCAGATTTAGAGCTTGTAAGGGTTAGCCATAAAGCTAAGACTTATAAGCTAACGAATAACAAGATACAAGGCTTTACTGACGAACTTGAAGCATTAAAGCAAGCTATAGAAAAGCTATTTAAAACACATAAGGGTGTGTACTTTATATATAATAGCTATGGGATAGATTTTGAAAGTTTGATAGGAGAAGAAAGAGCATATGTAAGAGCAGAGCTTAAAAGAATGATAAGTGAGAGTTTAGTTGAAGATGATAGGATAATAGATGTTTCTGATTTTAAATTTGATTTTGATTTTGATAAGTGTATATGCTCTTTTTTAGTAAGCAGTATTTATGGAGATTTGGAGATAAGAGAGGAGGTGGCAGTGTAATGGAGATTTTGACTTATGAAGATTTGCTAGAAGAAGTTTTAAAGGATGTAAGAGATGATGTTGATAAAAGAGAGGGGAGTATTATGTATGACGCTATTGCTCCAATCACATATTACCTTGCAGAGCAAAGAGAACTTATAGGAGAATTAAGGGATGAAGCTTTTATAGATACAGCTAAAGGTTCATTTCTTGATAGATTATGTCTAGGCTATGGTATAGAAAGAAAAGAAGAAACTAAGTCTAAAAAGACTTATAAGAGGGACTAAGGAGTTAGAAATAGGAACTAGGCTAGGAATAGATGATATTTTCTATGAAGTAAAAGAAAAGCTAAATAACGGTTCTGAGTATGACTATATGGCAGAGTGTAGTGAATACGGAAGTGTAGGCAATGTATACAAGGGAACTATAGAAAGTGAAGATAAAACTGTAAGTGCAACCCTTTTAGATATAATAGAAGTAGGACTTGATGAAGAAGATGATGAGACTTTAAGAAAACGATTGTTCTTAAGAATACAAAAGCCTGCAACTTCCGGAAACATTTATCATTATAGAAACTGGGCATTAGAGGTAAACGGAGTTAAAGAAGCAAAGGTATTTCCGCTTGAAAATGGTGCAGGTACTGTAGGTGTGATGATATATGCAGATGAAAAAAAGACGGTGGGCTTGTAGATAGAGTAAGAAAGCACATAGATTTAAAAAGACCTATAGGGGCGAGTGTTAATGTATATATGCCTGTTGAAAAAAATATAGATATAAGTACAAACATAAGTTTACTCGGGAATGTAGCCGGTACAAAAGTAAAAGAAGATATAGAAAAGAATTTAAAAGCCTACCTAAGGGGGCTTATTTTTAATTCAAAAAAAGTTAGCTATGCAAAAAAATAAGTTCTATACTACTTGAAACGCAAGGTGTGGAAGATTTTGAAAATTTGTTAGTAAATGGAACTTCTTCTAACGTAGTTATAGGAGATAAGGAAGTAGCTAAGCTTGGGAAGTTAGATTTGAGGTTTTAGATATGGATTTACAACTTATAGATATGCTTCCTGATTATTACAAAGAAAACGAAACAATGCTTAAATTACAAGAAATCTTTACTAAAAGAGCAAATGAACTAAGAGAGTTTTTTTGCTTAAAGAGTTTTTCTCAGATTTTTTTCCTACTCTTGCAACAAGCGGACTTAGTAGGTGGGAGAAGATACTGGATATAGAGAGTGATATAAGTATAGATTTAAACTCAAGAAGAGAAAGAATTTGTTCAAAGCTACTTAGTAATGAAACGACAACTATAGATGTAATAAAAGCTATTATAAAGGTTTTTACTAATGGAGATGTGGAGATAATAGAAGAAAATGAGCTTTATCATTTTTAAGGTTAAGTTCACAAATATAATAGGTAGACCTAAAAAGGCTTGAGAGTGTAAGAAACGCTATAGAAGAGTTAAAACCTGCACATTTAAGCTATGAGTTTATTTTTTTCTTTATAATGCACACAAGGATTTAAAGAGATTTACTTTTTAAAGAATTAAAACAGATTAAACATACCAGTCTTAGAAATGAGGTGTTAAAAAAATGGCTAATACAACAAATAACTATGGTCTTATAAAAGCCTGTTGAAGAAGAATATTATGATATAGGAGTATTTAACGCAAATGTAGACACAATAGATAGGCAGTTAAAGGCAAATGAAGTTAGCATAAATGAGCTAAAAAGAGAAATCATACTAAGAGTACCGGCTAGTGCTTGGAATAGTAGTAATGAATTTTTTTGTAGCAGAAATAAGTGCGAGTGAGATAAAAAGCAAGTGATAACCCTATTATGTTCGCCACTTTAGACAACATTGTAACAGCTAGGGAAGTAAAAGAATATAATAAAAACTATGCTTTTATATATAGGGGAGAAACTCTTGACGGCTTGGTTAGGTTTTGTGCTTATAAAAAGCCTAAGGTGGATTTAAGTATAGGACTAAGGGGGAAATAATGGGCAAGATAATTATACAAGGAAGTAGTGGTGGCGGATTAGACCCTGATGAGATTACTGCTAGGGCAAGTGATGTGCTAAAAGGCAAGACCACTATAGATAGTGATGGCGAAGTAGTAGAGGGAGCTATAGAAAGACGTGGAACGGGTGGAGAAAATGCTTTAAAAATAGGCAAAAATTCGGACGGCATTTCTGTTAGCTTTAGTGCCGGTTATTACGAAAACGGAAATAGCAACGATGCTATGCCGTATATAAAAGTACCTTATTCTTTGCTTAGTCAAACACTGGATATAGATGCAAGTAAGATTTTGGAAACTTATACTGTAGCAGGTGTAAGGGGAGTTATTCGTGTATCTAAAACAAACAAAAATCACGTAAAAACAATGAATGAGGGCTTTGCTTGGAGTGATGATAGAGGTTTAATGTACGTAATAAGGACTGATGATAATTACTATATACCACCTGTATCTGAAGGTGGATATAACTATGTTGGAGTGGCAGAACCGGATTTAAAGCCTGAAAACATTATAACAGGAAAGACTATAGGTAGAGTAAAAGGAAGTATTCCTGTTAAAGGTGGAACTAGTCATAACACGAATGGAACTAGGGGTGGTTATGATCCGCCATCTCAAAGGTTTTATTGCGACATAGAAAGAGGAGCTTATATAAACAACTGTTGGAGCGGTTATCCTGAAATAGGTATCCATAGAGATGTTTTTATTCAAAACCTAGGTATAAGACCCGAACTGTTAAGGCAAGGCTACTCGTTATTTGGTGTTCAGGGAACTCTACCTGATATATTAGCAGGTGGAGTGGTTTTTCGTGATGCCACCTTTTATGGTGTACTAAAGGGTGGCTTAGCAAGTATCACTCCGTCTAATTTTAATATCGCTTATTATGATAGTTATGCTAAGAGATATGTTAATATGCGTATTCCCCCTGCTTTGTCAAATAGTCCCTTAGAACTAAATAAAAATATACGATATTCGGAAGTATGGGATGTTTCGAGCGAACAGCGCTATATTTATATATTTAAAAACTCAATAAATATAAGCTATATAAACGAAATACATATAGAAGCACAGATGTTAAATGTAAGTGGAGTGTATACTGATCCTATTATAGAAGTAGGGCTTATGTCTACAAACATGAGAACGTCTAGTGCCTATTCAAAAGCACGACAAATGTATTATGAATCAACTGCTTATCATATTCTAACTTATCGCGAGGTAGGCAGCTATTATAATAATATAAACCTAGATACTAAAAAAATATAGTCTTAGATGTTAGAAATATCAATGAACACGCATTCTTATATGTCAGAATGTCATATTCTATATATAGAGGAAATCCGCCAAACGAATCTAATATACATATGAAAGTAAATAGGATAAGTATTTTATAAACTAAGAAAGGGGAAAAAAAATATGAAAATAATATATGACAAAAAAACAGGTTATATCTACACAACAGCATATATAGGCGGCGAAATAACTCCGGCTGTTATAGAAGTAGATAATCCACAGAATTTGCTGGTAAGCAAGGTGGTTATAGAAGAAGGCAAAGAGCCAAGGGTAGAATTTTATGAGAACCCTGAACAAACCAAGTTAAAAGAGCTTGAAGATAAGCTTAATGATTTAACACATAAACAACAATCAACAGACTTAGCTTTGACAGAGCTTGCAATGAACTCTGTTCAATCATAAAAAGAAAGGAAGAGAGAACATGGAACATTTATTTGAAGTAATCGCAAAACCTAATTATAGACGGAGTGTATAAGTTTAGTAAAAGTAGTATCTAAACTTAGAGACGGAGTAGCTAGAAAAACTGAAAGAAAAGGGCAGAGAAGATTTGGCAACGGATAGCGATGCAAAAGAAAAAAATAAAACTAAAAGCAAGCTAGTAATATAGAAAGTATAAAAACCAAATAATGAAAATATTAAGTTAATCTCTTGTAATATAAAAATAATCTCCAAAAATACTTTACAAGCACGTTAAAATGTGCTATAATATAAAAAGTAGAAAGGAGGTTACAATGAATAGCGAGATAAGTGAAATAATAAAAGACCTTTCAGAAGCGTTCTTCTTTATTGTTAGCGGTATAGCAGTCATAAAAAAATTACCCAAAGAAAAAAACGAACTAAAAGGTCAAAAAGAAAGAAAAAGGGGGTAAGCCCCTAGTCTTTCTATCATTATACACTATTCATTATAAAATATGAATAATAAATATTTAAAAATATTTAGTTTTTATTAGTAAGCATTTTATTAATAAAAAGAAGGTCTAGATGGTGAATTTACTTCTCCTAGTATTTTTTTGACTATATAAAATGGATAGCATATATTTTTTTATGATAGCAACATACTTAGTATATGTTATAAAGGTAAGAAGAAAATGAAACTAAGAGAAATAAGATTAAATCAAGGCTTATCTGTGCCTAAACTAGTAGAACTTTCAGGAGTACCTAGAAGAACTATACAAGATATAGAAAAAACAGGAGAAACAAAAGTAAGTACGGCAAAAAAAGCTTGCAAAAAGCTTTAAATGTTAGCCTTGATGAGTTATGTAACTTTAATTTATAAGAGGTAGAAAAGGTGCTCTACACACTTGTAATATTTACAAGTACCTGAGATGATGGATACACCGCCCATCCTTATAGATATAAAATTTAATTTCCTAAAAAGCACTCTTAAAAAGGGTGCTTTTTTATTGCAAAAAAGAAAGAGGAGCAAAAATCATGAAAATAGAACTAACAATTCTCATATCTATTATATCTTGCCTGAGTGGTCTGTTTTTTAGGTTTCTCAAGTTTCTTGAGAAATTCAAGAAATGATGAGAAAGAAGTTGTTATAGCAATAGCTAGAATAGAAAGCAAGATAAACAGCATCTACGAAGATTTAAGCGAGATAAAAGCAGAACGTAAGGAGCTAAAAAAAAGCCTTGAACTTATGGAGCATAGGCTTAGCAATCTTGAAAGCGAAAGTATACATATAAAAAAGGATATGGAAGCTTTTACAAGAACAAATGAAAATCTATGAAAAAAAGATTGTAAAGACTGTAGGTCTAATGTAGACAAAAAACTAGAAGCAAGGGAGAGAAAGTAAGATGGAAAAAAGAGAAAACAAAATAGATTGGTCTAGAAAATTAACAAGTAGAAAAATGTGGCTATCCATAGCAAGCTTTGTGTCAATGCTTGTTATAGCCTTAGGTGGCGGTCAGAACAGTGCAACGCAGATAAGTGCCTTGATTATGGCAGGTGCTACTGTAATAGGCTATGTCATAGGAGAAGGACTAGCAGACGGCGGAAATAAGAAAGAGGAGAACTAAGCTATGGATAACGCATATATAAAAGGGAAAAAGCTTTTATGTGGAAACTATTCACAATACACACCTACAGGAAAAGACTACTTTGTAAAAATGGGGTGTTATGGCAAAGAGCCAAAGCTTGGAAGTGTTATATACTTTTACAGTCCTACAATGGGGCGTGTGTGCCACGTTGGGGCAGTTATAGAAGTGTCTAAGAAGAATGATAGATACTTTATAAAAACAGTAGAGGGAAACACTTCTAGTGGCTCTAGCTTTAATAGAAACGGTGGCTGTGTGGCTATAAAAGAGTATAGCTTTACACTTGCAGAAGTAGGTGGAACAAATAGATTAAATGGCTTTGGTTACCCTTTATTTTCTGATGATACTTGTACTGTGTCTGAGTTTGTAGAAGTGCTAAAAAGCGAAGTGGGATATACAGAAAAAGCAAGTAATACTAACTTGGAAGATAAAAAAGCAAATGCAGGAGATAAGAACTTTACAAAGTACGGTGCTTGGTATGGAGGAAACGGTCTGTATTGGTGTCAGCAATTTGTATCGTGGTGTGCTTATATGGCTTGTAAAAAACACCTTGAAAATAAAGCTACAGGTTGGAGTAAAGAGGGTGATTTTTGGAGATATAGACTAAATGGTTTGCTTATAAAAGGGCAGTGGCTTGAGATTGGTGGTAGATGGTATGTTTTTGATAATGCAGGTAATATGATAAAGGGTTGGTTTAAGGATGGAGACAACTGGTATTATTTAAACAAAGATGATGGAGCAATGCTTTCTAGCCAATGGATAAAAGATGATGGTAAAGACTATTATTTATCTAAAAATGGAATAATGGCAAGATACTGCTATATAAAAGATAAAGATGAAGATATGTATTACTGGATAGATAAAGACGGAGTATATAAAAAAAGAATGGGATACTAAAGAGCTGGATTTAAAAAAATATGAATTAGTAGAATAGAAAAAGAAGTCTT
>CAKAHY010000003.1 GCA_916439265.1 uncultured Lachnoanaerobaculum sp.
AATTATATTTTTTTCTCATCTATCTCTATAGTTCTATTTCTATAGTTTACTAAAAAGCTCTTGATTTTTTTAATTGTTTCAAGTTTGCTACTTTTAATAAGCTTCTAAGACTTCTAACTAATTCTTCGCCTTTTCCTACTATCTCTCTTTTAAATTGCTTTGATAAATACCCTAAGTCTAAAGCTCTAGCAATAGCAATCTCTTCGTCTAAGCTCTTTCTTTTCTCAATTTCAAGTACCTTTTTATTATATGAATTTTGTAAATTTATCCATACATCTATGCTTGTACCGGTTATACTAGATATTCTTTCCGCCATATCTATAGTCAAATTTTGCTTACCTGCCAACAACTCACTTACTGCTTTAGATGATACTCCCAAACGTTTTGCAAACTCATTTTGAGTCATTTCGTATTCTTCTATAATATCATCCAAGTATGCACCCGGATGAAATGCCATTATTTCTTTATATTCCTTTACTACTCTACTCATAATGCTTGCTAACCTCCAAAATAAGTATAATCTCTACTGTTTCTACAATTTCATCTATATTACAAGGCTCAAACCTTTTTAGTTGTCCATCTAATGGCTCTAATATTAACCGATATCCACTAGAACGACCACCTATATCTATAGCAAACTCATCGTTTCTATTCCCCTTTAGGTCATGAAAATGAAAAGGTTGATAGGCTATAATATCTTTCATACTAATAGAATTATTTATATACTCTATGGCTTGAAATAGCTTTTATTGATATTCTATCTCCCAGTTTTTTTCGCGCCTTTTTTTCATATTAGTACAAATATCTTCTACTTTTTCTATCTTTATATATTATCTTCAATATATACTCCTTTCATTACCTTTAGGGTAATTTAATTCTACATCAATTTTACAAATAAGTCTATATAAATATACTTTTTTTAAATAAAAAAATAGGGGCTTTTGCCCCCTATTCTACTAATTCATATTTTTCCTAAATCCGGTTCTTTAGTATCCCATTCTTTTTTTATAAACTCCGTCTTTATCTACCCAGTAATACCTATCTTCATCATTATCTTTTATATAGCAGTATCTCGCCATTATTCCGTTTTTAGATAAATAATAATCTTTGCCATCCTCTTTTATCCATTGACTAGAAAGCATTGCGCCATCGTCTTTATTTAGATAATACCAGTTGTCTCCATCCTTAAACCAACCCTTTATCATATTACCGGCATTATCAAAAACGTACCATCTGCCGCCAATCTCAAGCCACTGCCCTTTTATAAGTATACCGTTTAGTCTATACCTCCAAAAATCACCCTCTTTACTCCAACCTGTAACTTTATTTTCAAGGTGCTTTTTACAAGCCATATAACTACACCAAGATACGAATTGTTGACACCAATATAAGCCGTTGCCACCATACCAAGCACCGTATTTTGTAAAGTTCTTATCACCTGAATTTGCTTTTTTATCTTCTAAATCTTTGTTGCTTGCCTTTTCCGTATATCCTACTTCGCTTTTTAGCACTTCTACAAACTCGGATACATTACAAGTATCTTCAGAAAATAAAGGGTAACCAAAGCCATTTATTCTATTTGTTCCACCAACTTCTGCAAGTGTAAAGCTATACTCTTTTATAGCCACACAGCCACCGTTTCGATTGAAGCTAGAGCCACTAGAAGTGTTTCCCTCTACCGTTTTTATAAAGTATCTATCATTCTTCTTAGACACTTCTATAACTGCCCCAACGTGGCACACACGCCCCATTGTAGAACTATAAAAGTATATAACACTTCCAAGCTTTGGCTCTTTGCCGTAACAACCCATTTTTACAAAGTAGTCCTTGCCTGTAGGTGTGTACTGTGAATAACTACCGCCCAAAAGCTTTTTTCCTTTTATACATGCGTTATCCATAACTTAGTTCTCTTCTTTCTTATTTCCACCATCTGCCAGTCCTTCTCCTATAACGTAGCCTATTACACTTGCTCCTGCCATAATCAGGGCACTTATCTGCGTTGCACTGTTCTGACCGCCACCTAAGGCTACAACAAGCATTGACACAAAGCTTGCTATGGATAGCCACATTTTTCTACTTGCTAATTTTCTTTGCCAATCTATTTTATTTTCTCTTTTTTCCATTTTACTTTCTCTCCCTTGCTTCTAGTTTTTTATCTACATTAGACCCTACAGTCTTTGCATTCTTTTTCATAGATTTTCATTTGCTCTTGTAAATCTTCCATATCCTTTTTTATATGTATGCTTTCGCTTTCAAGATTGCTAAGCCTATGCTCCATAAGTTGAAGGCTTTTTTTTAGCTCCTTACGTTCAGCTTTTTATCTCGCTTAAATCTTCATAAATGCTGTTTATCTTGCTTTCTATTCTAGCTATTGCTATAACAACTTCTTTCTCATCATTTCTTGAATTTCTTAAGAAACTTGAGAAACCTAAAAACAGACCACTCAGGCAAGATATAATAGATATAAGTATGGTAAGTTCTATCTTCATATTTTTTCCTTTCTTTTGGGTAATAAAAAAACACCCTCCAAAGGTGCTTTTTATTTAATATTTAGTTAAATTAGCTTTTATACTAAATAAGTTACCAACCCACTTTTGGTAAGTACTAAAAGTGGGAGGTGTTTTATTTTGTACTAACTTTTGTAACACTTAGTATTATATACATAAAAATCCAACTAGTCAAATATTTTATAGCAACTTGCAAAACTTTTTACACTTGTATCTCTATCCTGGTTACAGCTATATCTAGCTCAAGTTGCGTACTTCCCTTTATAGCTGTACTTAAACACATAGCAAAATAATAGTCTCCCCTCTTATCTGATACATCTAACTCAAGTATACCTCTTTGCTTATCATATTCATTCAAATTTGCATTTCTCCAGTTAGTTGCTCTTATATTCCCCTTGTACAAACTACTTTTTTCAAATGGGTTAAACTTTATTTTATTTATATCAGGTACAATAGGGTCAAGAGGTATTCCCAAATTATCGTATATAGCGTTAGAACTATTATTTAAAGGATATTCTATTTCCCTATTTCTAACCACACTAGTTGGTATTATTCCTATGTCAAATACAAAGCAAGCTTCATAAACGTAAAGTCCTATATTAGGGGTATCATAAGCTCCAAATTCTCCATAAGTTTCCCAATGTACTTTTATCTTTTTTATACTATCTAAATTCCATGCACTCCTTATAAGTAAGGTAGCTGGTCTATTTAATGTATATATCTCATTCACATTACGACTAAAAACATGTATTCTCATTTTATGTTGCCCATCTACATACCAATCATGCCAAGCCCAAGCTGAATATTTATCTCCAGTTTCATTTTTATGCCTACAAAGCCAAGCTATTTCTTGTGCATTTCGTCTAACTGGAATCACTATTTCTTCTCTTAGCCACTCTCTTATAAATACTCCATCTCCATTGAAGAGAGTGGCTGAATTAAAAACCTCTCTGCTAGAGTTTGAAAAGTCAGGTAGCGTTCCCTGAACACCAAATAACGAGTAGCCTTGCCTTAACATTTCCGGTCTGATGCCTAGGTTTTGGATAAAAACATCTCTATGTATACCTATTTCAGGATAACCACTCCAACAGTTGTTTATATAAGCTCCTCTTTCTATGTCGCAATAAAACCTTTGAGATGGTGGGTCATAACCACCTCTGGTTCCATTAGTGTTATGACTAGTTCCACCCTTAACGGGAATAGTTCCCTGTATTCCAGCTATAGTTTTATCCGATAACATTTTATTAGCCTCTACACCTAGGGCTTTAACCAGCTTATCTTTATGTATAGCTATTTCAGGATGTCCTGTCCAAGAATTGTTAATATATGCTCCATTTTGAATTGTTACATAAAGATTATCATTACTATAAACTGCTCTGTCCAAACTATTTGAAACACTTGGAATGGTCTGTAATTTTCCCTTTACTCCTGCTATAGTATAAGTTTCCAAAATCTTACTTGCATCTATATCCAGTGTTTGACTAAGCAAAGAATAAGGCACTTTTACATAAGGCATGGCATCGTTGCTATTTCCTTTTTCGTAATAACCGGCACTAAAGCTAACAGAAATGCTGTCCGAATTTTTGCCTATTTTTAAAGCATTTTCTCCACCCGTTCCACGTCTTTCTATAGCTCCCTCTACTACTTCGCCATCACTATCTATGGTGGTCTTTCCTCTTAGCACATCACTTGCCCTAGCGGTAATCTCATCAGGGTCTAATCCGCCCCCACTACTTCCTTGTATAATTATCTTGCCCATTATTTCCCCCTTAGTCCTATACTTAAATCCACCTTAGGCTTTTTATAAGCATATAGCCTAACCAAGCCGTCAAGCGTTTCTCCCCTATATATAAAAGCATAGTTTTTAGTATATTCTTTTACTTCCCTAGCTGTTACAATGTTGTCTAAAACAGCAAACATAATAGGGTTATCACTTGCTTTTATCTCACTCGCATTTATTTCAGCCACAAAAAATTCATTACTACTATTCCAAGCACTAGCCGGTACTCTTAGTATGATTTCTCTTTTTAGCTCATTTATGCTAACTTCATTTGCCTTTAACTGCCTATCTATTGTGTCTACATTTGCGTTAAATACTCCTATATCATAATATTCTTCTTCAAGTGGCTTTATAAGACCATAGTTACTTGTTGTATTAGCCATTTTTTAACACCTCATTTCTAAGACTGGTATGTTTAATCTGTTTTAATTCTTTAAAAGTAAATCTCTTTAAATCTTTGTGTGCATTATAAAGAAAAATAAACTCATAACTTAAATGTGCAGGTTTTAACTCTTCTATAGCATTTCTTACACTCTCAAGCCTTTTTAGGTCTACCTATTATGTTTATGAACTTAACCTTAAAATGATAAAAGCTCATTTTTCTTCTATTATCTCCACATCTCCATTAGTAAAAACCCTTATAATAGCTTTTTATTACATCTATAGTTGTCGTTTCATTACTAAGTAGCTTTGAACAAATTCTTTTCTCTTCTTGAGTTTAAATCTATACTTATATCACTCTCTATATCCAGTATCTTCTCCCACCTACTAAGTCCGCTTGTTGCAAGAGTAGGAAAAAAATCTGAGAAAACTCTTTAAGCAAAAACTCTCTTAGTTCTTTTGCTCTTTTAGTAAGGATTTCTTGTAATTTAAGCATTGTTTCATTTTTCTTTGTAATAATCAGGAAGCATATCTATAAGTTGTAAATCCATATCTAAAACCTCAAATCTAATTTCCCAAGCTTAGCTACTTCCTTATCTCCTATAACTACGTTAGAAGAAGTTCCATTTACTAACAAATTTTCAAAATCTTCCACACCTTGCATTTCAAGTATAATGGAACTTATTTTTGCATAGCTAACTTTTTTTGAATTAAAAAAATAAGCCCCCTTAGGTAGGCTTTTAAATTCTTTTCTATATCTTCTTTTTACTTTTGTACTGTCTACATTCCTGAGCAAACTTATGCTTACACTTATGTCTATGTTTTTTTCAACAGGCATATATACATTAACTGTCGCCCCTATAGGTCTTTTTAAATCTATATGCTTTCTTACTCTATCTACAAGCTCACCATCTTTTTCATCTGCATATATCATCACACCTACAGTACCCGCACCATTTTCAAGCGGAAATATCTTTGCTTCTTTAACTCCGTTTACCTCTAATGCCCAGTTTCTATAATGATAAATGTTTCCGGAAGTTGCGGGCTTTTGTATTCTTAAAAACAATCGTTTTCTTAAAGTCTCATCATCTTCTTCATCAAGTCCTACTTCTATTATATCTAAAAGAGTTGCACTTACAGTTTTATCTTCACTCTCTATAGCTCCTTTGTATACATTGCCTACACTTCCATATTCACTGCACTCTGCCATATAGTCATACTCAGAACCGTTATTTAGCTTTTCTTTTACTTCATAGAAAATGTCATTTATTCCTAGCCTAGTTCCTATTTCTAACTCCTTAGTCCCTCTTATAAGTCTTTTAGACTTAGTTTCTTCTTTTCTTTCTATACCATAGCCTAGACATAATCTATCAAGGAATGAACCTTTAGCTGTATCTATAAAAGACTCATCCCTTAATTCTCCTATAAGTTCTCTTTGCTCCGCAAGGTAATATGTGATTGGAGCAATAGCGTCATATATAATACTCCCCTCTCTTTTATCAACATCATCTCTTACATCCTTTAAAACTTCTTCTAACAATTCTTCATAAGTCAAAATCTCCATTACACTGCCACCTCCTCTCTTATCTCCAAATCTCCATAAATACTGCTTACTAAAAAGAGCATATACACTTATCAAAAATCAAATTCAAATTTAAAATCAGAAACATCTATTATCCTATCATCTTCAGCTAAACTCTCACTTATCATTCTTTTAAGCTCTGCTCTTACATATGCTCTTTCTTCTCCTATCAGACTCTCAAAATCTATCCCATAGCTATTATATATAAAATACACACCCTTAGGTGTTTTAAATAGCTTTTCTATAGCTTGCTTTAAGGTTTCAAGTCCGTCAGTAAAGCCTTGTATCTTATCCATCATTAGCTTATAAGTCTTAGCTTTATAACTAACCCTTACAAGCTCTAAATCTGCACTTAACTTCATTATCTTATCCTTTTTTTCTATCTTTTTAACATCTTCACTAAAAAGCTATTTCCTTATCTATTATTTCAAGTATATAATACTCGCCACAACCCTGATTTCTAAGTAATCTAAGCTTATCTCCGGGCTTTAAGCTCTTTTTTAGCGTTCCGCTAAGTAAGTCCATCGGTAGCTTTAAATTATTATTAATAAGCACAAAATCGCCCTTGTACTCCCCTATAACAAGCACAGTTAAGCCTATGCTTGTTATATAGTTATCTATCATAGTTTTTATGAAATTATATAAACCAAGTCCACCTATCTTATCCATTTGTTATTACCTCTATACTCATTGTATGAATTGGCAAAAACTTATGTGTTACACTTTTTATTATAAGTCTTTTACCTAGCTTTATGTCTTCTATGTTT
Organism: uncultured Lachnoanaerobaculum sp.; assembly: GCA_916439265.1. Taxonomy (GTDB): domain Bacteria; phylum Bacillota; class Clostridia; order Lachnospirales; family Lachnospiraceae; genus CAKAHY01. The sequence goes on from CAKAHY010000003.1 coordinate 7,018, forward strand.
GCATATATACTGTTTCCTGCTCTTATACTAAAATCTCCAACACACTCAAGCTTTAAGCTTTCTTTTTCCTTGTTATAAAGCTTTAATAAGTCCTCTGCTCTTTTATCTGCTATATCTTTTTTATTTATATCATTAGAAAATTCCAAATACTGTAAAATTCCAAATCTGTTTACCGCTTCCTTATCACCGGTTATTACAAGCTCGTTTTTTCCTAGTCCTTCGTCCTTATATAAGATTTTTTTACTACGTTATAATAATCATCATCTATAGATTTTTTTCATAGCTATAAGACGTTGCAAGGCTTCCATTTCCTAATACTAGCGGAAGTTCTAAGTCTTTTGCATTTATCAAATCGACTTGTCCATAATTCTCTCTTAATACATAGTAGTCCTTTGCCCCACTTATAACTAAGGTATCTTTTATAGCATCACTTATTAAGTCAAGATAGGTTTTATCATATCTGGCTATAGTTTTTAGCTTTAACTTAGTATCTGCTACAGAGCCTACTTTTAAGCTCATTTTTTTACAAGCATATTTTACTATTTCACTAAGTGTAGGATTTTCTAAAACTACTATATCCTTTGCTTTTAAATATCTTAATTGATCATAAGCTTTTATAGTAACCTCTTCTTTTTCATCTACATTTACTTTAAAAATTATTCCAAAGAATATACCGTCTTTTTCGTCCTTTCCACTTATTCTTATAACATCGCCATTATTCAGCACAAGACCGGCTTTTATATACTTTAGCTCTACAGTGCTTGCACCTTCATTCAAGCTTTCGGTAAAAGTTATCTGCGTACAAGTACCGGTCATATCTATTATTGTTTTATCATGTTCACATAATACTTTCATAATTACACCTTAAATCCAGACTATTTAGAAAACCAAAGTCCTATACCTCTCTTACTTATTCTCTTTTTACTCTTTGGATTCATAAGCTTTTCTATAGTAGCCTTTTCTACTGCATTCATCTTGGGTATAGTTTTTTTTAAGCTGTTTTTACCGGCTTTTTCATTTGCTTCCATTATGTGCTTAGAAATAATAGCATTTACATTATTTATCTCAGAGCCTTTGTATCTAACTTCCTTTTTCTTACTACTCCTAGATTTTTTTACTTTTGCCACTACTCTTTGTTGTAACAGGTGTACCATTACCGGATATATCTGTGGTAGAGTTTGAGGTTTCAACCTTTCCAGCTTTTTCAGGCTCTTCTTTTTTCGTCTCTATCACCTTATAAAGCCTTGTAGCACCTTTATACTCTAAAAGCTCTATATCAACCTTTTTGTCGCCCTCTTCTCCTGCTTCTTCTTTTATGGTCAAGCCGGTAACCAATACTCTAAGACTTATGTCTTCCGTAATTTCATTACTTGCTATAAAGAATATAGGCTTTTTATCTCTTTGTGCCTTTTTTAACATTTTCTCATAGTAATCTGCCTTATGTCTTATACCGCTATTCATATAAGAGTAAGTATAACTAGGTAACTCAAAGCTAAACTTTATCTTTGCTAAAGCCATACTTGATGGCATAACAACTTCATTGCCCCCTAGTACGGTAAAAGTACTTACATTTAGATTTCTTGATACTTCTATGCTTTCAGGATTAACAGGCAATTTATACTTTTTTCCTTCCGCTTTAAAATATATACTATAACTCATAACTATCCCTCTGTTGCTACTGCCAGTATGTCTCTAAGCTCATTGTTTATATGACTTAGTACACTATCTGTATCAGTTTCTTTGTGTATGTCTCCACTAAACTCTATATTTATATTTGGAGCTAGTGTGTTTTGAGATACTCTTGCTACATAATCACGCATAGCAAGGCTTCTAAGCAGTTCCAGGTCTTCACTGTTTTCTACCTTTACTGCTCCACCTTTACCGCTTCCTTTTACATTCGTAGGATTTCCGGAAGTTCCAAGACTTGGTAGTGTTGGATCGCCTACACCTGCATCTAAGTTTGGTACACCGTTTCCTTTTAAACCTTTAAACATAGAACCCACTTTGTTTTCTATACCTTTTCCTATGTTGTATCCACTTTTATATGCTTCTCCAAGGCTTACTTGTTTCATACTACCGATAGCATCCTTATAACCGCTATCTTTTTTTATCTTATTTATTTCTCCGGATATGCCTTTAGAAAAAAATTAGTTATACCGCTTGAAATATTTATATGTACTCCGGGTATCATATTTATAAGCTCTTCTATACTTTTAGCTATAACTGCAACTATATTTACAACACTCCTTGCAAGATCTAAAAATAGTAACTTTACACTTGCAATAGGATTGTCAAGGCAATTAGCAAAAAAGTTTAGAAAGGAGACTACTATATTCCATATAAAAGCAAATATATTATAAAAAATATCTCCTATAGCAAAAAAACTGCTCCAAGTATAACTCCTGTAGCACTTATAGTAGTTCCCGCTACCTTGTTTATAACTGCTATTACTACATAGACGATAGCTATTAGAGCTATTATTCCTGTAATTATCCAAGTAATAGGACAAGCGGCAAGTGCTGCATTAAATCCGTCCTGTGCGGTTATAAGTGCTATTGTCCGTACATACTCAAAAGTATCTGCTATAGCTTTTGTGCCTAGTGCTATAGCATTAGCTATAGTTTTCATATAAGCAATACCTGAAGTGGCATTATATACTAACATCGCTCCTGCTACTCCAAGTAGAGCCGGTGTAAGTATATCTAAATTATCTATAAGAAAAGCTATACCATCTACAAAAACTCCCAGTATGTTTGCTCCTATTAATAAAGCAATTCCTATATTATCTATTACCTTTGTTATACTCTCAGACCCCATTATCTGTGTTATCTTTTCACCTATAGGCTCAAAAACCTCTATTATCTTATTCTTGAAATCTGTGGTTATGCTGGAAAATGTCTTTGGCATAGTTTCAAATTTTTTGTTTATCTCATCACTTGCACTAAATAGAGCATTTTTTACTATGTCGGCTGTTATTAGTCCCTTTGATGATAACTCTTTTAATTCTGCCTTTGACTTTCCCATATACTTAGCTATGGCATCTGCAACCATAGGAGCATTTTCTATCACATTGCTGAACTCATCTCCTTGAAGTCTACCATTTGTCATAGCTTGAGTTATCTGTAAAAACGCACTGTCTTTACTAGTTTTATCTGCTCCTGATACTGCTAAGGACTTTTGCAAGGTTTCTGTAAACTTCAATGCTTCTTCGTTACTCTTAAAACTATCCGGTGCTAACATCTTCATCTTAGTTGTTGCATTAGCCATTTCTAAGTAACTACTTCTTGAGCTTTTGGCACTAGCCATTATTTTTGCCTGCAAATCCTTTTGTTCACTTAGATTAGAAGTAATTATTGAGAGCCTTGTATTAGCATTACTTATATCATCTGAGAGTCTTAAAGCCTCTAACGGCGTTGCCATCTTTCCTATAAGTTTTACAAACCCACTTCCAATACTGTCTACAAGTTTTAGTTTATTACCTAACTTATCCGCCCCATTAGAACTCTTATCTAAGCTTTTCGCAAGCTTCTCCGTATTTGCTAATATTTTTGTAAGAGTTGAATTGTATGAATCTGATACTTTAAATACTGCTTCAAGAACCATAAGCCTCTACCTCCTTTCCTATTTACGTTTTGCTTTTGCCATTTCTCTTTTTTCTTCTTCTATCCTAAGAGAAATACTGGCATATATAAAAGCTCTTTCCTTAGTAGCTACAGGAGTATTAGCTCCACATATACCACTAAGAACTGATGGTCTTATCTTTAGTTTTTGCAAGGCATAATGTGCAAAGCTAAACTCTGCATCACCTTGCTTTATTAGTTTTTTGCTTCTTCTATCTCATCATTTATATCTGTGTCTATCCCCGAAATCTTTTGTACCTTTGCACTAAGGGTTGCAAACTCTCCAACTAACAACATCTTTTTGAGTAGCTTACTTGCTCCTATAACTCCGTAAGCTCTTTGCAACTCGGAATCGTTTAAATCAGGAAATACCACAGAAGAACTTACAAGGTCGGCAACATAGCTAGCTTGTTCAAACTTCTCTTCTCCCTTTTTTTGTTTCTTTTTTTGTGTTTCTTTTTATTATTTCTTCGTTTTCATCTTGATCTATAGCTCTTATAGTAAAAGGAATAACCTTTCCATCTTCTACAAATCTATCTGAAATGATTACCTCTTCATTTTCTGCTTTTTATCGGTTTTTAAAAAAATGCTCTAAGTGAACTCATAATTCTATCCTTTCTATTACTTTCTTTATTATCAGATATTAAAAAAAGCACCTATTACTAGATGCTTTTTTTCTTATGTTAATATCTATTTTTTTATATTTAAGTCTACCGTATCTACTTTAACCATACATAATTTATTGATACATTTTATATATCTTCTAACTTATTTTTAACACATAAAAAAATCACCCCTTCAGTCCTATTGTTTAATTATTTCTTTATCTCATATTCTCCGGAATATTATAGCTTTCAAGCTCTTCTACATCATCAAATGTAAAATCTATATCTACTGTATTTAACTCTTCGCTACTATCATCTAACATAGCTACAGGTGTTTTTGCAAATATACAATTTCTAAGTAATACCGCTCTTCTTCCTATGCTGGAAGAAGCATCGTCATTAATTATATTTATGCTTATAGGTAACACTCTTCCGGTGTTTATATACTCTCTATACAAGGCAAGTGTAGAAGGACTTACATTATATATACTCATACTACCTTTTCCTTCTGCTCCTACCACCTTATGTTGCTTCATTCTTTGACCTAGCAGCTTTTTAGCAATTACTGTAAATTCTATAGTAGCTTCTATCTTAGATAACTCAAAAAAGTATCTATTCTGTCCATCTACAGTTATATAGGCTTGTCCCTCATTTCCTGTTATAAGATCGCTCATTTTTGTTGAATTACTCATATCTTTCCCTTTCTATTATCCTAAATTTACATTTATATATATCTTTTCTACACTGTCTAAAGGTTTTATTTTTAAATCAATAATAACACTATCTTTACTTTTACCGTCTTTTATTTCTATATCCTTAGCTTCAAAAATTTTCTATAGCATTAAGGCTTTCTAAAGCTTTTAAAATATTCTATCAAACCGGTTCAGTATATTTCTACCGTCGGCATTGTTATTCAATTTACCTACATAATTTGATTCAAATACCCTTGCTATATCATTTGCTATACTATCCAGTGTTCTGACCACTCTATTTTTTGAAAATATAGTACCCTTTTCTTTTGTAAAGCTAGTAAGTGAGTTTATATCATAAACAATACTTACATTTTCAGAATTATCCACTTTAAAAACCAGTTTTCCACTTCTTATAGCTTCTTCTATCCCTGTCTTTGTCAGCCTTGGCACTACGTCTTTAGCAAATTCTAAAATAGTTCCGGTATTTGACTTTGTTATATTTGAACCGGCACTGAGACCTGCTATAAAAGTAGCCACTTCTGTAGTATTTAAAGTAGTATCATCATTTAAAACAAGAGATTGTACTACATTTATTATAGCCTCGTGATTAGCACTGTAATTAGCAAGCACTGCGCCTATTTTTGATCCTTCATTATCTCTCATATCTATCACAAAATTTTTTATAGCTTCTTTTATATCATCTTTACCCTCATCATAAGGATACACTAGGGTATCAAATTTGAGCGTTCTTACCTTATCAAGACTTGTTTTCACATCTGTAAGCTTATGACCTGTTTTTAACTTTAATACTAATACCTTACCGGCATTTCTAAAAGCTAAATCGCTAAGCTTTTTGTCTGCTAATGTGGCCGTAGTATCAAATGTATCCTCATCTTTAGTTCTTACATATACATCGTTATCAGACCCAACACTCAATTCCTGTAATATTAAAACTGTACCTCTATCACTAGTATTTATAGATAATGCTTCATTAGTTCTTATATTTATATAAGCACCCGGTATTACCTTATTTTCACTGTTCCATATTCCTGCCATATAGACTCCTTTCCTTACAAACCTGTTTATTATTTTTTTATCTATACTGTTTATTGACTCAATTCTTTTTAATTTTGTTCACTTCGTCTTCTTTATACTCTCTATAGCTAATATTAAAAAGTAAAATGTGCTACATCATCTACTATAGTAGAGCTTCTACCACTTATCTTAAAACTATCCAACTTAAAAATCGTGATATAAGCTTTCTATAAGCTCCAAACACTCTTTTTTTAATTCTTCTTTATTCTTAGGAAAATATAAGACATCTAAGCTTAGGCTTACTTTTTTTGTATTTTATTTATTCCGATGCTATATTTACTTTCATAAATATGTATTAAAAAAAGAGGCATTTTTAGCCCTTGTGGTATATCTTCTATGTAAACATCTATATCCTTTACTTTCTTTAAGTTTTTTTAGCTATATCTTGATATATATCATAATTCATAATTCTTTCTCTTTAATTCTTTTATTTCCTCTTTAAGCTTTTTTTATCTATCAGCTTTCTTCCATAATTTACAAAGGCTTACATATTTTTGCACTATTCGTAATATCTTTTTTTAGAATAGAGTTAGCTTCCCACTTGTTTTTTTAAATATCTTCTTGCAAGCGGAGAATTTTTGTTTTGCACATCTTATACCTACATTAACTCCACTAACTAAAAGCCTTTCTCCTTACTTCATTAAAATTTCCACCCTAAAGATTTTAACTTATTTATATATTTTTTTATTTTTGCTGATACTTACACTCACATTAGACATTTCCTCTCCTTTCATCTTTATATTCCACTTGATAAATACTCCCTGTAAATTTCCTTATTACTTTTTAATCAAATATCTATACACTAGATAGAAGTAGTTATTTTTGACCATATTTATCCCCCCTTTCTATATTATCAATTCTATATTTTTAAAACTAATAAATTCTTTGTTCAGGTATAGGATCTGCTCTTGCTTTATATTTTTGCATACCTTTTTTTCTATTTTTTTCTTTTTTTACTCCTTTCTACCATTTCTATAGCCTTGCCTGCTGTCACATCTTTATATCCCTCTGCATTTAGATATCTCATATCATTTTCCTTTCTTTATGATAATAGCCTAGACAACTATGCTATAAGGAAAGCCAAATTAAATATAACTACCATTCCCACCACATTATGAGCATTTTTTTATTTCATACACTTCACGTAATCAATCGGGTTATCTTCCCTAAATAAAAAAGACAGCCTAATCCGACTGCCTTTCTTACTAAAAATTTAAAAAGAAGGTTTAATATAAATATTTAGCTTTCACTTTTCTAGTTTATATATACCACACTTCTTATATCCCATTCCATACCATTTAATCCCCCAAACACCCCTAACTTTTTTTATTTTTGCTTAACATACTCCGCTATTTTTCAGCAAATTTTTATATAAAATTTGTTATTACACCGACTTTACTTATTTTTATATTTTTTTAACTTTTTTTAATGCTCTTAAATGCACTCTATGTATTTGGCTATTAGATATGTTCATTTCTTCACATATATCTTCCCACTTATAATCATTTATATATCTTAATCTAAGTAATAATCTCTCATCTACATCTTTTTATTGTATCAATTTTTTTCTGTCTATGTCTTTTTTTAAATTTATTAAAATATCTACTTCTCTTTTTATCTCTTTCTCAGTATCACATATTTTTTTATTATAATATCTTCAAACTTCGCACCATCTCCTTTTTGATACATCAACTTTCTCTTTGGTATAATCTAAACTAGATATACTAGTTGCAAGCTCCGATAATTCTTTTTACCTCATTCATCTTAGTTTTTTTACTATTTTTATCCAGTCTATATACTTGCTTTAGATAATCCTTTTTTTACTTTCTAATGTCATCATTTTCTCCTTTACAAAATCACTTGTCTCTACTAAAACATAATTCTCATATCATTATTTGGTTTATATCTCTCTACATAAAAAAATAATATGAGATATAAATTCTAAATCTATTACTAACTTTGTGACTTCTTTATCTTCTTTTTACTCTTGTTCTTTTTTCGGGAACGTTATTGTTAAAAAAATTGCTATTCTTTTATCATCTATATTAAATATACCTGCTATTTTCGCTAATTCATCGGCTCCTATTGATACAAAGCCATTTTTCTCTTTTTCGCATACCATGACCTAGTCTTTCCAAACTTCTTAGCTACATCTTCCTGTGATAAGCCACAAGCTACTCTCTCAGCTCTCAATCTTTTCAAATCCAGTTTCACATTTACTCCTCCTCTCTTATTTATTAGCTCCTAAGCCAGTTTATTTCATATCACTTTCTTTTTACTTTTTTTGCATAAAAAAATAAATAAAATATATAGATATAACTGATAATACTCTACATACAATTTAATCAGAAATATCTACCATACAATAAATTACAAATAAAAATATTTTTACTATAAACTTGTCAGCTACTCCCCTTTCATCTATTATTTTTCTCATCACATAGTGTTTTTTTATATCACTTCCGTTCTCGTTTGTCAACATTTTTTTCTTTATTTTTCATACTATATTGTTTCTTTTTTTGAGAACCATGCTATAATACCTATATAAGGAGGTATTATATGAAATCGAATTCTGAAATAGTCGACCTTATAAAAGACCTATATATAGAAAAAGGAATGTCAATGAGTGAATTAGCTAGGCAAGTAGATATGGCTAAATCTGCACTTTCTAGATACTTTAATAAACAACGTGAATTCCTCTAAATAGAATATCTGACTTTGCAAAAAGTTTTTAAATGTAAAAGCCTGAATATTTACTGGGAATAAACGAAGAATTATATAATAGTGCAAATAAAACTGTTACTACCCCTACCATACCTCTTCTCTCAATTTACAACTCATTAGAGCCACCTAGACAAAAAGCTTGTAGACTTCGCTAAGGAGCAATTAAAAGCACAAGAAAAATACAAATATATATACCAATAATCTTGATAGGAGTAACCTTATCAGAGAAAAAAATATACCATATACGATTAAAAGAGAGAGTCAAAAAAAGAAAAATACCTGTTTATAAAATTAATATAATAGAAAAAGCTTGCTGCGGATATGGGCATTATTTAGCTGATATACCTCAAGAGTATATTGCTTATATAAGAGAAAAACCCTAACACGCTTCCTAACTACGACTTTGCAAGTATAGTTGATGGCTATAGTATGACTCGGACTATAATAATGGAGATATAGTTTTAATCAAACAAGGATATGACTTTTTTTGAATGGTAATGTCTACGCTATTGCATACGATGATGAAACCTTCTTAAAAAGGTATATTTTTAAGAAAAAAATGAAATCGTTTTTGCAATCCATTAACATTGAATATAAAGATATTCATATTCCTATCTGCGATGATAGAGTTGATATTAGAATTATAGGTAAAGTTGTAGGTAAATTAAAACCAATAAAGATTAGAAATAAAGATTAAAGACTCTCAGTCAAGAATTAAAATAATTGTTTTTTTCCATCAAAAAGAGGCTATACACACAACTCAAGTTGTCAATATAGCCTCTTTCTCGATTCAGCAAATAGATTTTTCATGAATACCTTGATAATTTTTAACTCTTCTGATACCTAGATACTTAGACTGCCAAATCTCTATATCTAAAGCTTTTTAGCTGAAGATATCATCTTTACGTGATTTTTTTAATTAACTTTATAATAATTTAATTTGTATTATAATTACAGTCTTTACAAGTATTGTTAGTTAATTAACAATAGTATCTTGTATATATTCAACTTTTTACACTTTTTATAGCCATTATTTGACTATCTTTAATCGCTATCATCTTGTGTTCCATATCACCGGGAAGTTCTACCAACTCACGTTCCTTTTATAAAAAAATCTCTTCATCTGCTGACAATAAAAATCTCACCCTCTATAACAAAAAAATTATAATGCTAGCTTTTATTTCTATATTCGGTACTTCATTACCGGCTTTTTAACGATAAATGTACAATCTCATAATTAGGCTTACTTGTTACGACTCTACCTAATAAGGTTGTAGGATCCAAAAAATATTTTTCCATAATCTCTTTTTAGCTGTCTCCATCACTATAATATAAATATTGCTTATATTATATCACTAAACTCAATGTAAAACACCTATAATATTAGTTTTGCCTAATATTATAGGTGTTTTATCTAGATTTCTCTTTCTAATTTTCCTATCTTGGTGGATGTAAATCCCACTCAGGGAAGCAACTGGCAAAACCCTCTAAGTTTTGTTTTAAAACAACTTTTTCCGCTTTTGCAATTTCTTCATCTTCTTTAAACATTTCTTCTAATTCATCAAAAGCATTTTCTTCCTTCTCAGCACCAAATACTTCCGAAAAATCATCTAATACATTCTTTTCTTCCATACTTCCTCCTATACTACAAGCTCTCTTCTATTAGAATCAAAATCTCCTATATTAGTATTTACCCTAGACCACTCATCTATACAAGATTGCATTGTTTTTAAGCCTTCTTGTTCCATAGTAATATATTTATTATCTAAATCTTTAATAACTTCAGCAAGTTTTTTATCTGCAGTACCATATTTATAGAAGAAAAATCCTGCTACAGCAAGACCTATAACACCCAACACTCCTAGCTTTACAAATAAAAAGTAAACTAATAATAACCGCACTAATAGCCACTATCATAGATTTCTTTTTTTACTTGAAGCACTCTTATTCTTCATTGCTGTTACCTCTTCTTGCTTTTTTTATTTTTTTCAAATGTTCCTTATAATCAATCTCTAATCTATCTAAATCTGTGCCTTGATTATATTTAGCGTTATGACCATTTACAGATATAGTTATATCTTTTGAAATTGTCCCTTATTTTTCATCTATATATCTATCATAAGCTTTTATTTATATAAGGTCTTAATATAGCAATAGCTGTTTTCTTCTTTGACGGAATCATATTATCATCACTAACTACAGAACCGGTCATTTGCTCTACTAAATTAATTTTTTTATCCCGTTCTCTTTTTTTGTCTTTCAAGAAGCTCTTTTTTTACTCTAGCAAATCTAATATTTCCATTACTATCTTTTTACTTTTTTTGGAAACAATATTCCTCATTTCTAAGTTCAACTTCATCTACATCATACTCGCTAATAAGTTTGATTAAATTTGCATCAACCATCGCTTTCATCTTTTTCAATGTCTACAGGAGTATTATTTATAGTTTCAAAAAAACTTCATAAGACCATCTGAAGACTCTACTCTGGAAGCATAAGAATCAATTTTATCAAACTCTATAACATTAGACTTAAGGTTAGGATACTTTCCACCTATAGAACATGTTTTATTTATACATATCCCTTTCCATGTTTCGATTTGATTTTCTTCAAAATTAACATCGTCTTTTTTAAGTTCAGCTAACCAATTTGCCATATAATCCGAACAAATATGATTCTCATCTTCACCAAATACCTTATTTATATAAGCATCCACGAAAGTATATCCACCTTCTGTAAAATTGCCTACATTTAGTTTAGAAAAATATATAGACAGCCACTCATAGCAAGCTACCTGTCTTCCATTTCTTCTACAAATAAGTGCCATTGCAAGAGCAGTTCTCTCCTCATCTCTTTTAAGCGCCTCTTTTATAGCTCTATCCGCTAAATCTCTATCATTACTTATCCAAGCGGTAACAGCTATAAGTAGTGGTGCAAGCCAATACTTTGGCGTTGTAATCATTAACTCTTCAGAAATATTAGACATAGTAGTTTTCTTAACTAAAGCTAAATCTGTTGCTTTGTAAAACTCCAAGCATGGTATCTCTAACAAGTTTATAGTTACCAAACTTATCCTCTATTTCTTGTCTGATTCTTACTAGTTCTGTTGTTGCTTGAGATAAAGCTTCCGCTCTTTCTCTATCTCTCATAAGCTCTTCAAATTTTTTATTTATAGCCATTACTTCTGAACCTATGCGATTTATTTTAGCATCTGCCGCACCTAATTTTTTTCTTGTACATCATTTAGCTTGTTATCTAATTTATTTACTTTTTCCCTCTAGCGAGCTTATATCTCGCCATCTTACTGCATCATCCGGCATACTTCCTCCCTCTAATACTTCGCTTCTTGCTTATATTTTTAATAATTTTTTTGTTGATAAGCCATTTTTTAATTTTTTTCTTTATATTCAGATTCTTTCATTTTTACTAATAATATCTCCAACAGGAACAACAAATTCATCATAAAAAAATACTTTTGTTTTTTTGTTGACATATAAAATGAGTTATTTACATAAGGTGAATATGGATTTTTCTTCTATAGCTTTTTATAAGATAAAAAAACAGGTTTTAGGTATATCTAAATTCTGTGCTAACTCAGTATAATATTCCAAACCTTTATCCTTTAAGAAATCTATAGAAGAACTAAGCTGTATAAAAATACGGACAAATCTTATCCATAATCTCAGATAGCTCCTTTCTATCTTCCATAGCTTGCATATTTTTTTCACAAATACCTCTATAATATCTGAACTATACTCATGTAAATATCTGGCACTGGCTACTACTAATTTAGAAAAAAATCTCTTATCTCATCTCCATGTACATCTTTAGTATCTTGTATACACTTTATACATTCTTTTTATGCTATCTATTTTTTTCCATTCTTTACTTCATCAAAGTAGCTTATTATATATTTTGCAGGAATATTGTCAACAAAGATATTTAGTACTTCCAAGGCATAGTGTCTAGAAGTATCTATATCTCCTTCTAAGAAGAACTTCATAGCATTATCTTTATTTATAATTACCTGCCTATTTTTTTATTTAAAGTAGCTCTTGACCAATAGTCTTCTCTGCCACATTTATGGCAAATCAGCTTTCTCGAACTTTCTATAAATTCCACCTCAGAGCTACCACAACCTGCACATTGTACACCTGGAATTTCCATACCCTACCTCTCTTTTGCAGTATTCTTTGATTTTATAGCATTTCTATATTTAATATCTGTCATAAGATTTTTCCAAACCTTTTATAACTTTTTCTTTCTTATCATTTTCTATTGCCTCTACCAATTTATCTATTTTATCAACTATAATTGCATCTATCTCTCTAGTTGCATCACTGGAAAAAAAGCATTACTATAAGAAAAAAATTGTTTTATTTCCAGAACTTTGGCTTTTAATATCTTTATCTGTAGCTTTAGCAAGAAGATAAGTCATTTTTTTGATCTATAATATTAAAATTCTCTACTTTTTGTTTCGAACTTTTTCTATCTTCTCTACTGTTTTTTTCTATATATTTATCAACATTGATAATAGCCTGTATATAAACAAAAAAAGCGTTATAAGATTTATAATTAAAGTCCAACCAATCCCAATATTGAATACACCACATAAAAAAAGTTTGTAAATAATGATATACTTATATAATTTAAGGTATATATC
>CAKAHY010000004.1 GCA_916439265.1 uncultured Lachnoanaerobaculum sp.
AAAGAGTTATTATATTTACTTAGATAATTAAAAGATTGGAGGTTTTTTTATGGATGATATAATTTCTAAGTTATCGGCTATAGAAGATGCGGCTGTATCTATACTTGATGATGCTAATGACGAAAAAAAGAAGTTAGTAGCTGATATGCAAGCACGTACTACCGCTTGGGATAACGAAATACACGAAAGTACAAGAAATATTATAGCTGACATAGAAAAAAAGGCTAGAGAAAGCCAAAGTGCAACAATCAATGCCAAGCGCCAAAAGTCTAGTAAGGTCGTCATGTCCTTGCAGGAAGACTATGAAAAAAATCACAAAAAAATATGTTGATATGTTATTTGAAGAAATAACTAAGGAGTAATTATGAGCATATTGAACTTAAATAGTGCTACTCCAACAAAAATAAGAGCAATGCAAGCTAATCTTCTAAAAAAAGAAAATTTTTTATCCTTAGCTAACTCTGAAAGTGTAAATGAGGTAATTCATAAACTTGATGAATTTAAGTCTTATCACTCTATCTTTTCAAACTTAGATATAGATAATCTGAAAAGACGAGATCTTGAAAGAATACTTTATGTAAAACTCTTAGCAGATTACGGTCAATTATACAAATTTGTAAATGGTAGCTATAGAAGTTTTTTTAAAACTTTATTTTTATACATTTTCGAAGTTGCTATGCTAAAAAGAATGCTTAGAGATGTCATAGCACATAAGTCGGTTTCTTCTATTGATGTTATTTTTTTAAACCTTATTTTGACAAATATTCAAAAGTGGATTTTGATACTGTTTGTGAAGCAACTGATTTCAAATCTTTCACCGAGGCCTTAAAAAGGTACTATCTATTATGAGGCTTTTATCTAAATTAGATGAGAATTCTACACTTTTTTTGACTTTGAACTTTGTATGGATTTAATTTATTTTTAAATCTATATGGAAACAAAAAAAATAAATTCCTTTCAAAACAAGATGTAGAAGCCCTAAATACTATTATCGGTTCTCGTTGTGACTTACTAAATCTTCAATGGATATGGAGATGTAAACGTTATTATAAATTGGATGCTGTAACAACCTATTCTCTTCTAATTCCTATTTATCGTAAACTAAGCGAAAAAGATATTAAAGCTATGGTTGAGGCGGCTAATCTTGATGAAGTTATGTCAGCTTTTTGATGAAACTTACTACGGAAAAAGTTAGGAAATTACATTTTTGAAAATATAAATACTATAGAAACTCTCAGCGATAAGATTCTATATTATACATTTACTCAAACTGCAAAAAATAATCCTAATTCAGTTGTTATACTCTACTCTTATCTTTTTAGGAGAGAATTTGAAATAGAAGCTCTTATACATATTATAGAGTCAGTAAATTATGGCGTTCCTGCCGATCAAAATATTGACCCAACAGTGCAATAAAGGAGGACACTAAATGATTGAGAAGATGACGTTTCTCAGTATAACAGGTCTAAAAGAAGATCTTGACCGTGTTATAGAGGAACACATTTCCAAGTTTGATATTCAACTGGAAAATGCTTTGGTTGAACTAAAAACTATTAAAGGTCTACTTCCTTATGTAGAAAATAACCCTTACAAAGATAGTTTTTCGCTTGCTAAAGAACTTAGTAAAACAATGAATATCACAGAAGCAGAACTGGACTCTTGCTCTTTAAGTGCTATGAGTATAGAGGAAGCTTCAAATTTGGTTACCAGTTTAAATAAAGAAGCCGGCGAACTTTTGCAAGTCAGAGAGAATATAGATAAAAGACAAACAGAGTACGAAGCCAGACTTAATGATGTAGAGAAATATATCGGGCTTGATTACGATATATCAAAAATTTTGCATTTTGAACATATAAGATTTAGATTTGGTCGTATCGAAAAAGAATATTATGACAAATTTATGTCCTTCGTTTATGAAGATACTGATTCTATCTTCTATAAATGTCAAGAGGAAGATGATTATATATGGGCTGTTTACTTCGTTCCGGCGGCCATACATGAAAAGGTAGATGCTATATATTCTTCTATGCACTTTGAAAGATTTTTCTTGCCTGACGGATATGAAGGAACTCCGGACGGTGCAGTTTCTATTCTAAAAGATAAAATAGCTCATTGTATCGAAGGTAGAGAAAAAATAGATATAAAGCTCAATACCTTAATGGAAGCTCATAGACAAGATTTTGTTACAGCCTATCAAAAGCTCTCCAAGTATACAGCTAATTTCGATATAAGAAAGCTTGCTGCTTTGACAAAAAATACACAAAGACCTTTCTATATACTTTGTGGATGGATGACAACAAAAGATGCAAAGAAATTTTATAAGCAAATAGAAAAAGATCCTCAAACTTTCTGTATCATAGAAGATGACCATAACAACTTATCAAGTAAGCCTCCGGTTAAATTACATAATTGGACCTTGTTTAAACCATTTGAGATGTTTATAGATATGTATGGTTTACCTGATTATAATGAATTTGATCCTACTATGTTAGTGGCACTTTTATATTCAGTAATCTTCGGCTTTATGTTCGGAGATGTCGGTCAGGGACTTATACTACTTATAGCAGGCTTTGCCCTCGCCCACTATAAGAAATCTGCTCTTGCAGCTATTATAGGGCGTTGTGGTATATTCTCCGTAATTTTCGGTTTCTTATTTGGAAGTTTCTTCGGCTTTGAGGATGTTTTACCGGCTATGTGGCTACGCCCTGCAAAGGCCATTACAGCTCTTCCTATAATTGGAAACTTGAATACAGTCTTTGTCATAACTGTAGGTATCGGTATGTTAATCATACTTATGACCATGGTATTAAATATCATCAATAGATTCAAATTCAGAGAAGCAGGAGAAGCTTTATTTGATGCCAACGGTATAGCAGGCTTTGTATTTTATCTTGCGACTGTTGTAAGTATAGTTCTTATAATGACAGGTAAACATTTACCTGCTGCAATAGTTATGACCATTATGTTCATAATACCTTTATTAATAATATTCTTTAAAGAACCACTTATACACTTAGTACAGAAAAAAGCACATTTATTTCCTGAAGATAAAGGAATGTTCTTTGTCCAAGGTGTTTTTGAGATGATAGAGGTACTTCTTAGCTATTTCTCAAATACTATCTCTTTTGTGAGAATTGGTGCTTTCGCAGTCAGCCATGCCGCTATGATGGAAGTTGTTCTTATGCTTGGCGGTGTTGAATCCGGTAAGGTAAACTGGTTAGTTATTATTTTAGGTAATATTTTCGTAATGGGTATGGAAGGTCTTATAGTCGGTATACAGGTACTAAGACTTCAATATTACGAACTATTTTCAAGATTTTATCGTGGTGGAGGAAGAGCTTTCACCCCTTATGGTAAAAATTTATAAGCATATATAAAGGAGATTTTTTATGAATATTTTTAGTTAATTCAACATTAGTAGTTGCACTTATTTTAAGTATCGTTATTCCATTTGGAGCTTTTTCAATAGGTGAAAAAAGCAAAGGTAGATATAAAACAGCTTTATTTTCAAATTTAGCTCTTTTCTTTGGTATTATAGTTGTTTCAACATTAATCTTTGGCGGAAATGCTTATGCCGCCGGAGAAGCTGCAAATGCCGCTAGTAGTGTTGCAGAGATTGGTCTTGGTTATATAGCTGCCGGTCTTTCAGTAGGTCTTGCCTGTGTCGGTGGTGGTATAGCTGTTAGTGCCGCTGCAAGTGCCGCTCTTGGTGCTATTAGCGAAGATCCTACAATACTTGGTAAATCACTTATTTTCGTTGGTCTTGCTGAGGGTGTTTGTCTATACGGACTTATCATTTCTTTCATGATACTTGGTAAGTTATAATAGGTGATTTTATGAAAATGTATCTAATAAGCGATAATATAGATACTTTAACCGGTATGCGACTTGCCGGCATAGATGGTGTTATAGCACATACAAAAGATGAACTGAAAACTGCTCTTGACACTGTCGTGGCAGACAAAAGCATAGGTATAGTTCTATTAACCGAAAAATTTTCGAGCTTATATCCTGATGTGGTAAATTACTTTAAACTCGAATACAAACTACCTCTTTTTGTCGATGTTCCCGACAGACATGGTACTGGTAGAAAGCCTAATTTCATAACCGATTATGTAAATGAGGCTATTGGTTTAAAACTGTAAGAAAGCAGGTATTATAATGACAATCGAAGAGAAATTACAACATTTCAATGAGTTTTGTCTAAACGAAGCAAAAAAACGTTACGATAAAACTATTACTGAATATAAAGAAGCTCTTGAAAAAACTTTTTATGAGCATCAACAAGATGAAAAACGTCGTGCTGAAATGCAAATCAAATTTGAAACTGAAAATATTAACAAAGAACTCAATAAAGAACTCTCTATTGAAGAGCTCAAACTCAAAAAAATGATTAGTGATAAAAGAGATGAAATTGATGAGAAACTTTTTATTGAGCTTCAAAATAAATTAGATGAGTTTATGCAAACTGAAGATTATCAAAAGCTGCTCGATAGTCAAATAAAAAAAGCTATATCTTTTGCCGATAATGACAAATTAGATATTTATATAGACCCAAATGATGCACATTTGATACATAAACTGTCAATGGATAATAATATAAATCTTATAGAAAGTAAGTATTCATTCATGGGTGGTACTAGAGCAGTTATTCCGGATAAAAACATACTTATTGATAATTCTTTCGAAAAAAAGATAGCTGATGAAAAAGACATATTTCATATAAATGTAGGAGGTACAGATTTTGAATAATATAGGTACAATTTTTTCAATAAATGGTCCTGTTATCAAAACAGAGGCATCTTCCTTTAGTATGAATGAAATGGTTTATGTTGGAGAAGCAAAACTGGTAGGAGAAGTTATCGGTTTAAACAGCAGTGCAACTATTATTCAAGTTTACGAAGAAACTTCCGGCCTTAAACCGGGTGATAAAGTTTATGGTACAGGTTCTCAAGTTAGTGTAGCTTTAGCTCCGGGTATCTTAAACAATATATTTGACGGTATAGAAAGACCTTTAACACAAATAGCAAAAGAATCAGGTATTTATATTACTAAGGGAGTAAGTGTTGACTCCTTGGATACCTCAAAATTATGGGATACACATATAGTTGTTAAAAATGGAGATTTTGTTTCAGGTGGCTCTATAATAGCCGAAGTTCCGGAGACACCGGCTATTGTACATAAAGTAATGGTTCCACCTAATCTCTCAGGCTATGTATTAGACGTAGTAAGTGATGGAAAATATACTATAAATGATACCTTATTAAAGTTACAACTCAGTGATGATACTGAAATTCCTCTAACTATGACTCAACATTGGCCTATAAGAATTGCCAGACCTACAGCAAAGCGTTTCCCTGCTACAAAACCGCTTATTACAGGTCAAAGAATACTCGATACTCTTTTCCCTCTTGCTAAAGGCGGTACAGCAGCTGTTCCGGGTGGTTTCGGTACAGGAAAAACTATGACTCAACACCAAATAGCCAAGTGGTCTGACGCAAATATTATTATTTACATAGGTTGTGGAGAACGTGGAAATGAGATGACACAAGTTCTTGAAGAATTCTCTCATCTTATAGACCCAAAAACCGGTAATCCTCTTATGGATAGAACTACACTTATTGCAAACACTTCAAATATGCCTGTTGCGGCAAGAGAGGCCAGTCTTTATGCCGGTCTTACACTTGCAGAATACTATAGAGATATGGGCTATGATGTTGCCATAATGGCAGATTCTACTTCCAGATGGGCTGAAGCTCTAAGAGAGCTTTCAGGTCGTCTTGAGGAAATGCCTGCCGAAGAAGGTTTCCCTGCTTATCTTGCATCTAAGTTATCCGCTTTCTATGAAAGAGCCGGACTTATGCAAAACCTAAATGGAACAGACGGTTCTGTTTCTATAATTGGAGCTGTTTCTCCTCAAGGTGGAGACTTCTCTGAACCTGTTACCCAAAATACAAAACGTTTTGTTAGATGTTTCTGGGGACTTGATAAAAGACTTGCTTATGCAAGACATTTTCCGGCTATACAATGGCTGGATTCATATTCTGAATATTTAAGCGATTTATCTGCTTGGTATAATGAAAATGTTGATAAAAAATTTGTTGATTATAGAAATAGAATAGTATATTTATTAAACCAAGAATCTTCTCTAATGGAAATAGTAAAAACTTATAGGTGCTGATGTTCTACCTGATGAGCAAAAAAACTTGTTCTTGATATAGCAAAGGTTATAAGGGTCGGCTTTTTTTACAACAAAATGCTTTCCATAAAGATGATACTTGTGTTCCTCTTATAAAAGCAATTTAAGATGATGGATTTAATTTTATATTTATACAAAAAAATCTCGTTCATTAGTTCGTATGGGTATGCCTATGTCCATTTTTAAAGGAAGATCCTATTTGGGATAAGCTTATTACTATGAAATACGATATTCCAAATGATGCTTTAGAAATGTTTAATGATTATAGAAAACAAATTGATAATTTCTATGATGCAGTTATAGAAAGAAATGCTTAAAGGAGGTTTTTATGTCAGTTGAATATCTTGGACTTAGTTCCATAAATGGTCCTTTGGTAATTCTTGAAGGCGTTAAAGATGCTGCATTTGATGAAATAGTCGAAATGACAGTAAATGGTAATGAAAAAAGACTCGGTCGTATAATAGAAATACATAATGATAAAGCTGTTATTCAGGTATTTGAAGGTACTAGCGGTATGGCTCTGCGTAATACTCATACCAGATTAACAGGTCAAGCCATGATGTTAGGCGTTTCTGAAGATATGTTAGGACGTACTTTTAACGGTATAGGTAAACCTATAGATGATTTAGGTGCTATAGAGCCTGAAAAGTTTATTGATATAAATGGTAAACCGCTAAATCCTGTTAGTAGAGAGTACCCTCGTAACTATATTAGAACAGGTATCTCTTCTATAGATGGGCTTACAACTCTTATCAGAGGACAGAAACTACCTATTTTTTCCGGTAACGGTTTACCACATGATGAACTTGCCGCTCAATTAGTACGCCAAGCTTCTCTAGGTGATGATGCAAATAGTGATGAAAAATTTGCTATTATCTTTGCCGCTATGGGCGTTAAACACGATGTTGCAGACTTCTTTAGAAGAACTTTCGAAGAATCAGGTGTTAGTAACCACGTTACCACCTTTATAAACTTGGCAAATGACCCTGTTGTTGAAAGACTTATAACACCAAAGGTTGCTCTTACTCTTGCTGAATATCTGGCTTTTGAGAAAGGTATGAATATTCTTGTTATACTTACAGATATGACAAGCTTTGCCGAGGCTATGCGTGAAGTTTCATCTTCAAAAGGTGAAATTCCTTCAAGAAAAGGCTTCCCCGGTTATCTTTATTCAGAACTTGCTACTATTTATGAACGTGCCGGTATTGTCCACGGTTCAAAAGGTTCTGTTACCCAAATACCTATACTTAGTATGCCTAATGATGATATTACTCATCCAATCCCTGACCTTACAGGATATATTACAGAGGGACAGATAGTTCTTGACCGTGAACTACACGGAAAGAGCATATATCCACCTGTTAGTATACTCCCATCTCTTTCTCGTCTTATGAAAGACGGTATAGGTGATGGTTATACCAGAGCTGATCATCAAGATGTCGCAAACCAATTATTCTCTTGCTATGCAAAGGTTGGTGATGCCAGAGCACTTGCATCAGTTATCGGTGAAGATGAACTTTCTGATATAGATAAGAAATATCTTGTTTTTGGTAGCGAATTTGAGAATAGATTTATCGGTCAAGGTAAGGACGAAAATAGAACCATCTTAGACACCCTTACTATAGCTTGGAATTTACTTGGTCTTATGCCAAGAAGTGAGCTTGATCGTATAGATACTAAGGTTCTTGATGTATATTATAAACCGATGAAACTTACCGAAAATGGAGATATAGTTCCCGATTCTTCACAAGGTAGCGAAGCAAATATCTAAGGAGGGTATTAAATGAACTTAAATACTTTTCCAACAAAAGGTAACTTAATTGCTGCAAAAAACTCTTTAGCTCTTGCCAGACAAGGCTATGGTCTTATGGATAAGAAAAGAAATATTCTTATCCGTGAGCTTATGCAACTCATTGACAAAGCAAAAGAAATACAGTCTGAGATAGACTCAACCTACAGACTGGCTTATAAAGCTTTGGAACAAGCAAATATAGAGCTCGGTATAGATTATGTAAGTGAGCTTGCTACTGCCGTCCCTATAGACGACGGTATAATCATAAAAACAAGATCCGTTATGGGCACTGAAATTCCTCTTGTCCAATACAAGGAAGAAGATATTAAACTTTCCTACGCTTTTTATAACACTAGAGAATGTCTTGATAATGCCAGAATGCACTTCAAGAAAGTTAAGGATTTGACAATCAAACTTTCTATGATAGAAAATTCTGCATATAGACTTGCAAGCAATATTAGTAAAACTCAAAAGCGTGCAAATGCACTTAAAAATATTACTATTCCTCGTTATGAAACTATTAGTAAAAGTATTACCAACGCACTCGAAGAAAAAGAGCGTGAGGAATTTACAAGACTTAAAGTAATTAAAAGGATGCAAAGTTAATATGAAAGGGCTTGCTAAGATTTTGTCTCTTATTATAGCCCTTTTTTTCTTTCATTTTTTTCTCTTACTCCTTTCTGTTTGGATAGTTACATATAAACTTCCAAATTATTATAAATATGAGTTTGAAAAAAATATAAAGTTTACGAAAATATAGGTATATCTCTTGATGATTTACTTATTGTAAATAATCAGATGCTTGATTATCTAATTGATAAGAAAGAGAGTTTATCCGATATTACCTCCACTATAAACGGTAAGCAAAATGTAAACTTTTTTTCAATGAAAGAGAAATAGCACACATGGAAGATGTAAAAGAGCTTTTTCCTCTTGGGACTTAGAATTATCTTTATTTGTATTATACTTAATATTATTCTTCTTATCATACTTTTTTTATTTTTGAGCAAAAAGAAAAATACTCATATATCTGGCAAATGGTATGTTATTAGGTTCAGTTGTATTTTTTTAAGTATATTGTTGATTTTAGGTTTTTATAATCTCTACCGATTTTTACTAGGTATTTTTATACTTTTTTTCACAAAAATTTTTCTTTACTAATGATTTGTGGATATTAGATCCGACTACAGATAGACTTATAAATATGGTTCCTGAAGGCTTTTTTTATAGATACAGCAAGAAATATCGGTATTCTATATGGTATTTTTTTGTTATATTTGTTTTTAGGCGGAAGTTATTTAATTAAAAAAATCCAAGAAATAAGCTTAAAAGAGTACAAGAGTTTGATTGTACTCTTTTTTTATAAAGCTCTTTTAATATTCTATTTTACTTTTTAACAGAAAGTTCACTTTATGTATACTTCAATTTCCTTTACTATATACCATTTATAAACTATAATTAAATGTATAAAATATGTTGGAGAATATATGAAAAAAAATTAACAAGCTTTATTTTTTTAGTGCTGATTTTTTTAGTGCTTTATTTATAGTAAATAATACTTTCGCCGCTACAGAGTGGCCTAACAATATAGGAAACATAGAAGCAGATTCTGCCATTGTTATAGATGCAAAGTCAGGTTGCTTACTTTATGGTAAAAATATTCATGAAAAGTCATATCCCGCAAGTATTACCAAAATACTTACAGCACTTATAGTCTTAGAAAATTGTAAATTAGATGATACTATCACCTTTTCTCATAATGCTGTCTACAACGTTGATCCCGGCTCTTCATCTGCCGGCTATGATGAGGGTGATAGTATTACTGTAAATGATGCCTTACACGTTATGTTACTAAAGTCAGCAAACGAGGTTGCAAATGCCTTAGCCGAACATTGTTCAGGAAGTATAGAAGAATTTGCTAAATTAATGAATGCTAAAGCAAAAAGCCTAGGAGCTAATGAGTCAAACTTTACCAATCCTAGCGGTTTAAATGACCCAAATCATTATACAACTGCCTACGATTTTGCTTTAATCTCTAAAGAAGCCTTTAAAAATCCTACTCTTAGGGAAATAGCCGGCAAAACTTATTATAAATTACCTGCTTCAAAGAATAATCCTGATGGTTTTAGCGTCTATGTGCACCATGCAATGTTGAGAAATAACAGCGAAAATTACTACGAATATGCAAAAGCCGGAAAAACAGGTTATACCAAAGATGCCGGAAATACTTTGGTTACCTATGCGGATAATGGTAATATCAGTCTTGTATCTGTTGTACTGGGTAGTAAGCAGACTCATTATGCGGACACAAAAACTTTATTGGAATTTGGTTTTAATAATTTTAAATCTATTTCACTTTCTACCGGTATTATAAATTATGATAATTTGATCTCCAATCTTCATCTCGTAGGTAGCAATAGTAAATTAAAAGGTTTAATAAAACTCTCTTCTGATGATTTTGTAACTTTGCCTAAGCAAGCCGGTATAGAAGAAGCAGATATGAAATTATCTTATGAGCTTGATGCTACAGCACCAAAAAATGCTTTAGCAAAGATTGATTATACTCTGCAAGACCACAATATCGGAACAATTTACTTACTTAGTGATAATCTTTCTAATAGTAATGCCAGAGTAAGACTTGATCATACCGGTATTAACAAAAAACCTACTCGATTTACAACTATAAAATATATACTTTCCAGTGTGTATTTTTATTATTGCAGTCATTATCATAATATTGCTTTCTATAGCTTTCTCAGTATTTTTATTTTTATTAGATATAGAAATAGAAAGCGGAGCAAACTATATCTCGAAAAAAACTTAGGAGTAAACGTAGAAAAAAACCGAATCTTTTAACAAACTAATAGATAGTAGTTTAAATATAGATTTTTCCAAAAATCTCCGGTCGGTTTAGTTAGAGATGTTCGCAGCCGTAAAAAAAGAAAGGATTTACTAAAAAAATAATTATGAAAAACTTATATCGTCCTAGATCTTGAATGGAATCAATCTCGGATGGAAAAAAATAGGAACTGTTAAAGCTATTCCTTTTTGAAATTATTGAAATAGGTGCTGTTAAACTGGATGAAAAACTTTAATATTATTGATGAATTTAGAAAAATAGTTAAACCTGTAGTCTATAAAAAAATGCATTTCAAGGTACATGAGGTTGTTCAAGTTGGTATAGAAGAGCTTAGGAAACTGGGTGAAGCTTTTCCTTTAGTAGCAAATACCTTTCTTTCGTGGTGTTTTAAAGAAAATGAAACTCCTATTTTTTTGTACTTGGGGAAGTATGGATTTGACAGAATTTCAAAGAAACCTAAATTATTATAAGATTAAAAATGTATTCCCTCTACCTCTTTTATACTATGACATACAAAAATTATATAATATAGTTCATGATATTAGCGATATTTCAACTAATAAAATGCCACTTGATAAGGTTTGCGAAGCTCTTAGTATTGATATATCAAGACCTTTTCACCATGCTCTTGATGATGCCTACTATACAGCTATGGTTATGAAAAATATAGATTTTTTTCAAGTGTAGATAAATACTTATCCTTAGATTATTATAATCCGCCCAAAAAAAATAAAGACGAGGAACTTTACCTGGTTTTTTTCCACATTATTCAAAATATGTTTCCTCCACCTTTACTTTAAAAGAAGATATACTAAAAGATAAAACTGTTTCAGATATTATCTGTTATCGTTGCAATCGTATGTTACGTAAAAAAATACATTGGTTTTCCTCTAATCAAAAAAACCTACTACGCCCTCGGACTTTGTCCTGAACATGGCTTTGTTAAGGCTAAGCTTAGAATGAAATACAGCGATGACAACAAAATTTTTTTGCTATTAAGACTACAAAAACTTGTTACTTCTGATGTTGCAAATCTTCTATTTGAAAAAAAAGAAGAGGCTAAGCAAAAAAGAAGAGAAAAAAATAAAGCTAAAAGAATAAAAGCTAGAGGCTAAATATAAAAAGGGGCTGTGAAATAAGGGCTCTTTGTCAAGGGTTGGGGTAATTATTTTTTTGGGGCTGTGAAAAAAACTAGATTGAGTTTTTTTCACAGCCCCTTTTATATTTAAGCATTACTTTTTTTGTTACTCTAAATGTTAACTCAATCATTACAAGCATAAGTAGTACAAATACTAATAAGTACAATGGCATAATTGCAAATGTACTTGCATTTCCTAAAACTCCAAAGATTGGTGGCATAAATGTCGCTCCAAGATAGGCACTGGCCATCTGTATTCCTATAATCGCTCCTGAATTTTTAGCACCAAAGTTATACGGTGTAGAATGAATAATACAAGGATAAATAGGTGCACAACCTAGTCCTATTATAATGAAAGAAGCAAAGGCCAGCTCATAAGAACTGGAAGGTATAGCCAAAGTAAGTATTCCAACTATTAAAACCGAGGAACCTAATAAAATCATCTTTCTATCACCTAATTTATCTGTAATAAAACCACTTATAAATCTTCCGGCTGTAATACCTATATAAAAAAGTGAAGCAAAGCTTGCCGCTCTCTCAACAGAAATTCCTTTCACTTCAACAAAATATGTACTAGCCCACTGCATAGTTGTAGTTTCTGCTGCACAATAAGCTAAAAAGCCTAATAAGAGAAAAGTAACTCCTTTAATCCTTAAAGCCTTGAAAAGTCCTACATCTTCACCAGCTGTACTTACAACATCTTCATTAACTTTCCATACAGGTAAAGTTAATAGTAAAATAATTGCTATAACTAACTGTATAAACCCTACTATACGATAACCATTATTCCAAGTAGAGCTTGTAAGTGCATATCCCATAACAAAAGGACTAACTATAGTTCCAACACCCCAAAAGCAATGTAACCAACTCATATGTTTTGCTTTATAATGTAATGCAACATAGTTATTTAAAGCCGCATCTATAGCACCTGCTCCAATTCCATATGGTATAGCAAATGCTATAAGCATAGAAAAATTATTTGCAAAAGAAAAGCCGAATAAAGCAATTACTGTAAGAAAAACACTTGCAACAGTTAATATTTTTGTTCCAAATTTTCTAGTTAATCTATCTGACATAAGACTGGAAACTATAGTTCCACCTGAAATAAGCATAGTTATTATCCCCATATATGATATAGGAACTCCCATTTCAAGATGCATAAGCGGCCAGGCTGAACCTAATAATGAATCAGGTAAACCTAGACTTATAAAAGCCAAATAAATTAACGCAAGTAAAAATAAATACATTCTTATAACCTCTCACAATTTCCGGTAACGATACCAATACTATTTTTATTTCATCTTACAATAAAATAGTTGATTTTTTTCTACATATACTTTACAGAGAAAACTGATTTTTTTAATTTCTCCAATCTTTGTCGTATTTCTCTATCTTCACTATTTTCCACTTTAAATACATCTTCAAAATTAAGTTGCATAAACTCTTCTTCACTAAAATTAGCAGTAGATACTCCAATAAGTCTTATAGCTTCATGTTTTATATTATCTAAGAGCTTTGAAGTAACTTTATATATTTTTATAACATCTGCTGTACCTTTTTCCTCACTTTTAGAACGTGTAATCGTTTGCATATTTGCATAGGTTACTTTTTAAGCTTATAGTCTTGGCTCTCTTCTCTTTTTTTCTAATCTTTTTGCTACTTCATCAGACAATAAAAAGTAAACTATCCTTTAAAGTATCAACATCTATTATATCTTCATTAAAAGTCCACTCTCTACCTATGGATTTTACACTTCTCTCATCATAAGGAGTAACAACTCTAAAATCTAAACCCTTAGCCATATCTACTATATACTTTCCATGATTTTTTTCAATAAAAGAAACAATTAACTTTTTCATTTTTTTATATATCACTAACCTTATCTATCCCAAACTCATGTAATCTGTTTGCTGTCTTTTTTCCAACTCCATAAATAGCAAAAACAGGTCTGTCTTTAATCAAATTTACTAATTCTTCTTTATCTTTTATATAGAATAAACCATTTGGCTTATTTTCCTCACTGGAAATTTTAGCACTCATAAGAGAGTATCCTACTCCCGCCGAGCAAGTAAGTCCTATTTCTTCATACGTCCTCTTTTTTATAATTTTAGCAATCTCTATAGCTTCTTCAAAACTATTTACTTTATCCGTCATATCGAGATATCCTTCATCTAAAGACATATACTCTATACTATTGCTATATACTTTCCATATTTTATGTATAGAATCTGAAGCTTCTTTATATTTTTTAAAATCAGGTCTAATGAAAACAGCTTTCGGACAACGCTTATATGCCTCTTTTATATTCATAGCCGAGTGTATACCATACTTTCTCGCTTCATAATTACAAGTACACACTACACCTCTCTCATTTGGCATAGAACCTATAATAACAGGCTTACCCAATAATTCTTTATTATCTCTTATTTCTACTGCTGCAAAGAAAGCATCCATATCTATATGTATAATAATTTGACTTCTCATACGAATATCCTTTCGAGGATATTCTAGCACATATCTCCTGTGTAAACAAGTGTTCTAGGTGTTTATTTTTAGAACTTTTTTTCCAACATTTATCTTTTTAAAAATGTACTAATATCTTTAATATCTTCTCCCTCATAATATTCTATCAATTTTTTTCTTAAATTCCGGTACATGTTCCTCCGGTATTACTAAAAAGTCCTTGCCCATGTGCTATAAGATAATGATTTGCAAATATTACCGAAGCTCTCTTATTTCCGTCTATAAAAACCTGTGTTTTCATACTATACATACATAATTCTATAGCTATATCAATCTTCTCTTTTTCGGATATTATAATTTCTTGTATTCTATCTCTTACTATTGTTTCTACCGGTATAGGTGGTTTATACAAGCTACCACCTATAGAAACAGGCACCGCTCTTACTCTTCCTCCATCAGCAAAAAATCCCTCATTAACTAATTTTGCAATATGACATAATAAATAATAATCTGTTTTAGCTTGTAAAACATCTGTATCTAGTATAAACTCCCATGCATGCTTTAAATTTAATATTTTTTGAATATCATTTGCTGCTATTCCACTAACTGTTCCATTATCTATAATATCTTCTATTTGTGGAAATGAAGTAGCTACACCCTCTAATACAGCTTGGTCATATATATTAGACTTCATATTAGCTCTAGCAAAAATCAAGATTCTGTATAACTCTTACATCTAAGTCATTAGCTTCATATCCTAAGTCTGCCAGCCTTTTTTTCAATCTTTCTTACTTTCTTTCTTAATTCTCTTAATTCTTTAGAATTTCTTAATAAAAGTTGATATAAATCATCAGAGTATATATCAACATAAGTAGATGTTAAACGGCTTCCCACTCTTTTTTTCTTATATAAATGTACTTACCACTAGAATTTTTCCTTTATCTCAGGACTACCATCATAGGGAATAAGATTTATTCTAGCTTGATAATCTGCTTTTTTTCTTGAAGTAAATTTTTGAATTTTATTAAAATCATTCATTTTTCTTTCACCTTTAGGGAACTTTTTTTGATAGATATTATAGTCAAAAGTTCCCTAAAATACAAGTTTTGGAAAACTTTTAAACCTACTTATTAGATAAAAGTTCCTTGATACAGAAAAATAATATTTATATTTTACCTATTTAAAACTTCTAGTTTTTTTATAAGTTTTTTTGTATTATTTTTTTATTTTTTTGTAATGTGATAAGACATATATTACAAAAAAAGCACGACTTTTATCGTGCTTTCCCTTATCCAACTATACTATCTATAACTTCTTTAACACTTTCTATTTTTCTCACTTCTATACGCATTCGCACCGGCAAATAAAAGAGCATTTGCCGTATCTCCCTGTAGCCGCCTTTATAAGTGCATCCGTTATACAATATGGTATAGTATTAATATCGCACTTATTTAAACATTTATAACATTTTTTTATCTCAGGTCTTTTCTTTTTAACTTCATTCAAAAATGTATTATCAATGGCTCTACCCGGTAAGCCTACAGGAGATTTTGTTATTCTAATATCTTCCTTTTTTGCCTGTATATAAGCTTCCTTATAGTAATCAGGAGCATCACACTCCTTAGTTGTAACAAATCTTGTTCCTACTTGCACTCCTGACGCTCCAAGTTCCAAAGCATGCTTAAAGTCTTGATTATCATAAATTCCACCTGCAATTATAACAGGTATCCTTTTATTAAATTTGGTTTCATATTCAGAAACAACGTTTATTATAGCTTTGACTTCTTCATCAAATAAATCTCGCCTATACTCCTGCCTCTCCATAGCACCATAATACTCTAATTCTTCTAAGCTAAAGCCCAAATGTCCTCCAGCTAAAGGACCCTCTATAACTATAGCATCTGCAGTAGTCTTATGCTTTCTATCCCACATACGAAGTATAACACCGGCACTTTTAGCACTACTTACTATAGGCGCTATTTTAGTTACTCTGTCCTTATCTCCATAAATTTCATCATCAGATAAACTTCTTCTTCTTTCCATACCTTTAACTAGATATATCGGTAAATCAAGAGCAAGACCGGCTCCACTAACTATAATATCCGCACCATGAGCTATTGCCAGTTCACAATAATCTTCATACCCCTTAGTTGCAACCATAATATTAAAACCTATTGCACCTTGCAAGTCTGATTTATCCAATTTCTTATTAACCTTTTCTATAGCTCTAGCCTTTTTCAATTCCTCTTTTATAGCCTCTAAATTTGCTTCAAAGGGATTTTTTTCAAAACTTTCTTTCCTATACCCTATTTGTGCTGTCGATATAAGCCCTATACCACCATTTGCCGCTACTGTACCTGCAAGCGAACTAAGACTTATACCTACTCCCATTCCACCTTGTATTATAGGCTTGGAAACAGACAAGTCCCCAATAATTAATTTTCCCACTCGAAATCTCCTTATAAAAAAGGGCGGACCATGCCACCCTTTTATCCATTAAAATTTTCTATATCTCAAATATCTTTGTTCTATAAGTTCATCTTCTGTTTTACTCATATATTCCACTATCCAAGCCATAATTTCCTTATCCATAATAGAACTTATTTCTCCAATATTATCCAAACTTGCATTTTTCTCTTTCCGGTATTATTCTATCTATAATACCCAGTTTCTTTAGTTCCTTAGATGTAATCTTCATATCATGAGCCGCTTCTTTTGCCAATTTTGCATCTTTATATAAAATTGAAGCAAAACCCTCCGGCGAAAGTATAGAATATATAGCATGTTCTAACATCCAGACTTCATTACTTACTGCCATTGCTAAAGCTCCACCACTTCCACCTTCTCCTATTACTATACTAAGTATA
Organism: uncultured Lachnoanaerobaculum sp.; assembly: GCA_916439265.1. Classification (GTDB taxonomy): domain Bacteria; phylum Bacillota; class Clostridia; order Lachnospirales; family Lachnospiraceae; genus CAKAHY01. The sequence goes on from CAKAHY010000004.1 coordinate 17,320, forward strand.
GGTACTTTGAAAGCACTCATCTCATACAAGTTTTTAGCTATAGCCTCGCCTTGTCCTCTTTCCTCAGCTTCTAAACCACAAAAAGCACCGGGTGTATCAACAAAGCAAATTATAGGTCGTGAAAAATCATTTGCCTGCTTCATAAGTCTAAGAGCTTTTCTGTATCCTTCCGGTGAGGGCATACCAAAATTCCTAATCTTATTATCTTTTAAATTTTTTCCCTTTTGTTGGGCTATAACAGTTACAGGAACACCTCTAAAACTGGCTATACCGCCTACTATAGCTCCATCATCTCCGTAGCATCTATCTCCATGTAGCTCTATAAAATCATCAAAAAGTTCATTTATATAATCTAAACCTGTAGGTCTATTTGCACTTCTCGATATTAACACGCTATCCCAAGCTGTTCTTTCAAGCTTATTCTCATCTTCCTCATCGAAATATGAAATCGTATCCATATCTTTAATCTGATTTTTTATAAAAGCTATATCTTCTTTCTTATGTAATTTAAGTATTTTTTTACCAAGGTCTCTCTCTGATCTTTTCTCTCTACTATAGCATCAATAAAACCATGTTCTAATAAAAATTCAGATCTTTGAAACCCTTCCGGTAACTTTGCACCTATAGTTTGAGCTATTACTCTAGGTCCTGCAAATCCTATAAGTGCTTTCGGCTCCGCAAGTATAATATCTCCTAACATAGCAAAAGAAGCTGTAACTCCACCTGTAGTAGGATCTGTAAGTACACTTATAAAAACTTGTCCTGCATCATGTAGTTTTTTTAGTGCAGCACTGGTTTTAGCCATTTGCATAAGACTAACTATACCTTCCTGCATTCTTGCACCACCTGAACAAGCATATATCACTATGGGAAGAGAAAGTCTAGCCGCTTCTTCTATTGCAAAAGTTATTTTTTCGCCTAAATTGTGTCCCATAGAACTCATCATAAATCTGGCATCACAAACTGCAAGAACTAAATTCATACCTTCTATAGATGCCTTACCGGTAACAACAGCTTCATCTAAATGGCTCTTTTCTTTTGCTTCTTTTAATTTTTCTTCATAATTAGGAAAATTTAAAGGATTCGATATAGGCATAGTTTTATTCCATTCTTTAAAACTACCCTTATCTACCAACATTTCTATTCTTCTATATGCATGTACTCTGAAATAGCCCATACATTTAGGGCAAACATAGTGATTTGCTCTAACATCTTCAACATATATAGGCGAATTACATTTTTTACATTTTCTCCATAAGCCTTCCGGTGCTTCCGGAATTTTTTTATTGTCTGTATCCAACACTTTTATATATGTCTTTTTAAACATATCTCTTAATGGCATAATCTCCTCCTATTAAGATACATATTTCGGAAAATTTATATCTATATAATGTGTATCTGTTTCACCTTTTTGATAAGCTTCATTATTAATTATTTCATACTCAAAGTCTAAATTTGTATCAACACCTTCTATTATCATTTCTCCCAGTGCTGACCTCATCTTTGCTATAGCTTCATCTCTATCTTTTTCCATGTACTATAAGTTTAAGTAACATAGAATCATAATTAGGTGGGATTTTTATATCCCGCATATATATGAGAATCAACTCTTACACCATTTCCTCCCGGAATATGTAAGCTTTTTATAGTTCCCGGTGATGGTCTGAATTTTTTCTCCGGATTTTCTGCATTTATTCTACATTCAATAGCATGACCTTTAATTGCTACTTCTTCCTGAGTAATTGAGAGTTTTTCACCTGCTGCTATTCTAATTTGTTCTTTTATCAAATCAAGACCTGTAACTAACTCTGTTACAGGATGCTCTACTTGTATACGAGTATTCATTTCCATAAAGAAGAAATTTTTATTTTTATCCAACAAAAATTCTATAGTTCCTGCATTCTCGTATTTTGCCGCCTTTGCCGCCTTTATAGCAACTTCACCCATAGCCTTTCTCAGCTTATCATCTATAGCTATACTAGGAGCTTCTTCCAAAACTTTTTGATGTCTCCTTTGTATAGAACAATCTCTTTCGCCAAGATGTACAACATTCCCATATTTATCAGCTAATATCTGAAACTCTATATGTCTAGGTCTTTCTACATATCTTTCAAGATACATAGCATCATCTGAAAATCCTTTTATAGACTCGGTTTGTGCCGTAAGAAAATTTTCTTCAAAATCATCTACACTTCTAGATATTCTCATTCCCTTACCGCCGCCACCACTAGCTGCCTTTATCATAATCGGAAAACCGATTTCTTTAGCTACTTCTATAGCAAGCTTTACATCTGTCAGACTACCATCACTACCTTTTACAACCGGTACCCCTGCATTTATCATAGTTTCTCTAGCCATAGCTTTATCACCCATCTTAGCTATTATTTCACTATCCGGACCTATAAAGGTAATATTACATTCCTTACATTGTTTTGCAAATTTTGAATTTTCTGATAAAAAACCAAAACCCGGATGTATGGCATCTGCACCTATAGCTATACTTGCTGATAAAATCCTCGTCATATCGAGGTAACTATTTGTAGATGGAGCCGGTCCTATACATATAGCTTCATCAGCTAGCATAGTATGTAAACTATCTCTATCTGCCTCTGAATATACCGCCACACTTTTTATTCCTAATTCTCTGCAAGCCCTTATTATTCTTACAGCTATTTCTCCACGATTAGCTATTAGTATCTTTTGAAACATAACCTTCCTTAGCCTATCATAAATGTAAGTTCAGCCTCTACTGCTACTTTTCCATCTACACTAGCGACTGCCTTGCCGATACCAACAGGTCCTTTCCTTTTTTTATAATCTCACACTCTAATTTTTAACTTATCTCCGGGAATAACTTTTTTTCTAAACTTAACATTATTCATTCCACCAAAATAAGCTATCTTCCCTTTATTTTCTTCTAATGAAAGTATTGCACAAGCTCCTGTTTGAGCTAAAGCTTCTACTATAAGTACACCCGGCATAACAGGCTCTTTTGGAAAATGTCCTGCAAAGAAATTTTCTGAATATGTAACTGACTTAAAACCTACCGCTCTTACTCCTGCCTCCAACTCTTCTATACAATCTACAAGTAAAAATGGATGTCTATGCGGTATTATTTCCTGTATCTCTTTTATTCCTAACATAAATCTCCTATCTTATACGAAATAGTGCTTGTCCAAACTCTACTACATCTCCATCATTAACAAGTATAGCCTCTACTACTCCATCAAAATCACTTTCTATCTCATTCATAAGCTTCATAGCCTCTATAATTCCTAAAATTTGACCTTTCTTTACCTTTGTTCCTACTTCAACAAAAGGTTTAGAATCAGGAGATGCCGCCTTATAAAAAGTTCCAACTAAAGGAGAATTAACTACATTTCCACTATCTATATCAGTAATAGTTTCTTTCTCCATACTTACAGCTTGACTTTGTACATTTGTACCTGTAATTACCGGCATTTCTTGTACTTTATTAGGTCCTTCATATATTATCTTAGGCATATTCTTACCTATATGTAATTTTTCTCCCTCTTTTTCATAGCTAAACTTGTCTACATTATTTTTATTAACAGCTTCTATTAACTGTATAATTTCCTCTATCTTCATTTCTACCTACGCCTCATATTTTTTAAATACTAAACTAGCATTATGCCCACCAAAACCGAGAGAATTTGATATTGCTACATTTACAGGCATACTAATTCCTTTTCCTTTACAATAATCAAGGTCACACTCAGGATCATCTACCTCTAAGCCAACAGTTTGATGTACATAATTATCTTCTATTGATTTAATACATACTATAGCCTCAACACCGCCTGCCGCTCCAAGTAAATGCCCTACCATAGACTTTGTTGAATTTATTTTTACTTTATAAGCATTATCTCCTAAAGCTAACTTTATCGCCTTAGTTTCAAATAAATCATTATGATGAGTGCTGGTTCCATGTGCATTTACATAATCAACATCATTTCCATTAAGCTTTGCATCCTCCAATGCAAAAGTCATAGCCTTAGCCGCACCCTCACCTGTTTCCATAGGTGAAGTTATATGGTAAGCATCACAACTGGAACCATAACCTACTACCTCAGCATATATTTTTGCATTTCTCTTCTTAGCATGCTCAAGTTCTTCTAAAACCAAAATACCTGAACCTTCTCCCATAACAAAGCCTGCTCTTTCTTTATCAAAAGGTATAGAAGCTCTTTTTACATCTGTTGTAGTATTTAAAGCTGTTAATGCACTAAATCCTGCTACACCTATAGGAGTAATAGAAGCTTCACTTCCACCTGCAAGCATTACATCTGCTTCTCCATATTGAATAGATCTAAATGCTTCTCCTATGGAATGAGTTCCTGTAGCACAAGCAGTTACAACATTAATATTTTTTCCCATAAGTCCAAAAGTAATAGCTACATTTCCTGCTGCCATATTTGAAATCATCATAGGTACCAAAAGAGGAGCTACTCTACCCGGTCCTCTTTCCAAAAGTTTCTTACATTCTCTTTCAACAGCTTGTAATGAACCTATTCCTGAACCTATACTGACACCTACTTTATACCTATCCTCTTTTTCTAAATCCAATCCCGCATTTTCCAAAGCTTCTTTTGATGCCGCTACAGCATATTGAGAGAAAGCTTCCATTCTTTTTGCCGCCTTAGCATCCATATATTCTTTTGCATCAAAACCTTTAAGTTCAGCTGCCAACTTTGCTTTATAATCACTTGTATCAAAATAAGTTATCTCACCTATTCCACATATTCCTTCTTTACAAGACTTCCAAAATTCATTTACATTTAAACCTGTTGGTGTTATTGCACCCATACCTGTTATAACTACTCTTCTCTTCATTAAGCTTCCTCCCAAGTCTAAATTACATATACATTCCGCCGTCAACACTTATAGTTTGACCTGTTATATATCTTGCACCCTCTCCGGCTAAAAATACTACTGTTTTAGCTATATCTTCCGGCATACCGAAAGTTTTCATAGGTATACTTTCTATAATATTTTCTTTTACCTTATCTGATAAAACATCTGTCATATCAGTTTTTACAAAACCCGGTGCTATAGCATTTACAGTTATACCTCTTGCCGCCATCTCTCTTGCTGCAGCTTTTGTCATACCCTCTACACCTGCTTTTGAGGCCGCATAATTTACTTGTCCTGCATTTCCAAGTCTACCCGATACAGAAGCCATATTAATTATTCTTCCTGATTTAGCCTTTATCATATACTTAGAAACAAGTTGCATACAATTAAATGTGCCTTTTAAGTTTATATTAATAACATCATCAAATTGCTCTTCACTCATTCTCATAAGTAGCATATCTTTTGTAATTCCGGCATTATTTACTAAGATATCTATCTTAGTAAATTTTTCTATAGCAAATTCAACCATAGCTGCACACTCTTTATAATTGCCTACATTTGCCTTATAGATATATGCTTGTATACCTAATTGTGTTACCTCTTTTAAAACTTCTTTAGCCGCCTCTTCAGAACCGCTATAATTTATTATTAAATTCACTCCGTTTTTAGCTAATTCCATAGCTACGGCTCTTCCTATACCTCTACTTGCTCCTGTTACTAAAAGCCACTTTTCCATTCATATTCTTACTCCCTAAGCTCCTACCAGTTCATCAGAAATTTTTTTCCAAGTCCTCTATAGTTTCAATATTGTATGTTTTTAACCTCTTTATTTATCTTCTTAACAAAAGAAGTTAAGGTTTTACCCGGTCCTATTTCTATAAAAGTATCCACACCATTTTTTATCATTTCTTCTATGCTTTGACTAAATTTTACTGAAGAGGATACTTGTTCTTTAAGCAACTGTCTTATATCAGTTTCTTCATTTACATATTTAGCTGTATAATTAGCCACATAAGGAATACATGGTTTATTTATTTTTTTATATTTTCTAAGTATTCATATAATTTATCTCCGGCACCACTAAGTAATTTAGAATGAAATGGACCGCTTACATTGAGCTCTATAACTCTTTTTGCACCGGCTTCCTTTAACTTCTCACCGGCTATAGCTATAGCTTCTTTTTTTCCTGAAATTACTATTTGTCCCGGACAATTATAATTAGCAATATATGCTCCCTCTATGTCTTTTAAGACTTCTTCTATAACTTTTTCATCCAGATTTAATACCGCAGCCATAGCTCCGACACCTACAGGAACTTCCTTTTGCATGAGTATTCCTCTTTTTCTAACTGCTTTTATAGCATCTTCCTCTGATAGAACTCCGCTAAGATATAAAGCTTCATATTCACCTAAACTAAGTCCGGCACATACATCAGCTTTCAAACCTGTTTTTTCTATAGCTTTTAACATAGCTATACCTGTAGTAACCATAGCTACTTGCGTATATTCAGTTATGTTAATTTCTTCATTTTCCTCAAAACAAAGTTTTCTTATATCCAAACCTAAAAGTTCACTTGCTCTATCATAAACATTTTTTGAATCAACATCTGCATTATAAAAACTCTCACCCATTCCACACTTTTTGAGCACCTTGCCCCGGAAATAAAAAAAGCTATTTTTCATACAAACTCCTTACTTAAACTTAGAAATATTATCTATGAGCTTATTTGCCTCTAACATAATTTCTTCTACTATTTCTTTACAAGATTGTTTTTTATTAACTAATCCTGCTATCTGACCGGCCATAACAGTTCCATTTACCACATCACCTTCCATTACGGCTTTTCTAAGTGTTCCAAGTGTCAGATATTCCAACTCTTCAAAACTCTTTCCTTCTGCTTCAAGTTTTGCATACTCTCTTGTCATAGTATTTCTCAAACTTCTGACAGGATGTCCATGACTTCTTCCTGTAACTGCACTATCTATATCTTTTGCCTTTATTACTCTTTCTTTATATGCATCATGACAAATAGACTCATCACTTACAACAAATCTGGTTCCCATCTGAACAGCTTGTGCACCAAGCATAAGTGCCGCCATAAGTCCTCTTCCATCTGCAATACCTCCTGCGGCTATTACAGGTATACCTACTGCATCTACTATCTGTGGTACTAAAGTCATAGTTGTTATTTCTCCTATATGACCACCTGATTCTGTACCCTCAGCTACAATAGCATCTGCACCACATCTCTCCATTCTCTTAGCAAGAGCGACGCTGGCTACAACAGGAATAACTTTTATTCCTGCTTCTTTCCACATTTTCATATACTTTTCCGGAGAACCTGCCCCTGTAGTTATTACTTTTACACCTTCTTCAACCACAACTTTTGCTATTTCTTCAGCATGAGGTGATAAAAGCATAATATTTACACCAAATGGCTTATCTGTTAAAGCCTTACATTTTCTTATTTCATCTCTTACAACTTCTGCCGGTGCATTTGCCCCACCAATAAGTCCAAGTCCTCCGGCATTACTAACTGCTGCAGCCAACTTATGTTCTGCAACCCAAGCCATTCCCCCTTGAATAATCGGATATTCTATTCCTAAAATCTCTGTTATTCTAGTTTTTCATATATTAATCACTCCTACTTTTTTTCATTATCTTATCAAAGAAAAATAGCCACTAAAATTTTTAGTTACCATTTTTCTTTGATAAGATTTTTATTATAGGGTTGCCTTTAGGCAACCCTATATTTTATTAGATTTCAACACCCTTATCTTTTAAGTATTTAGCAACTGCACCTACAGTTGTTATTTCTTCTAAATCCTCTGTTGGTATCTCTATTCCATATTCATCTTCAAGAGCCATTACCATATTAAATAAGTCAAGAGAATCTGCTCCTAAGTCATCTTTTAAAGTTTGATTCCTCTGTTACATTATCCAATTCGATATTTAATTGATCTGCAATGATTTCTTTAATTTTTTTCGTTCATTTCTTTCTCCTCTTTTAAATCATAATTGTCATAGCTCCATAGCTAAGACCGGCACCAAAACCGGATATAACAATTATATCTCCTTTTCTTAATTTATTTTCCCTAAGAAGTTCATCCAAAAGTAAAATAACACTTCCACCTGATGTATTACCAAGCCTTTCTAAATTACTCGGAAACTTCTCCATAGGTTCTCCTAATTTTTTGGCTACTGCCTCAAGTATCCTTATATTTGCTTGATGTAAAACATACATTTTTACATCTTCTTTTTTTATCCCTGCATCAAGTATAGATTTCTCTATAGCTTCCGGAACCGTTCTAACCGCAAATTTAAAAACTTCTTGACCTTTCATTGAGATATATGGATATTCTCCTCTACTTGGGCAAGTAAGAGAGTCTTTTCTACTTCCATCACTAGCTATAAAAGATGATAAAATTCCGCTTTTTTCATTTTTATCAGCTTTTAATATTGCCGCTCCGGCACCATCTCCAAAAAGTATACAAGTCGTTCTATCTTGCCAGTCTATAACCTTTGATAAAGCATCTGCTCCTATTACTAAAGCCGTTTTGTAATTTTCACTTTTCATCAAAGATTTCGCAAGATGCATCGCATATATAAAACCTGAACAAGCAGCACTTACATCAAAGCAAATAGCTTGCTTTGCTCCTATGGCCGCTTGTATGGTACAAGCAGTATTAGGAAAGTTATTATCCGGAGTAGATGTTCCAACCACTATTAAATCTATATTTTCAGCTTTTATTAAAGACTTTTCAATAGCCTTTTTACTAGCTTCTATACATAAATCATTTAAGCTTTCATCTTTTTTTCCAGTATATGTCTTGTTTTTATACCTGTTCTGGAAAATATCCATTCATCAGATGTATCTACCATATTTGCTAAATCATCATTACTAAGAATTTTTCTTTGGCAAGGCACTTCCACAAGATTCCAATAATATATTCATACACCCTCCTAAAAAAAATACTTTGATACTCAAACTATCTTAGCATAAGATTTCTTATTGTCAATAAAAAAATAATTAAATTAATGCTAAATTAACTTTAATATCCCTTAAAAATCTTGTATTTAAGCCATTTCTAGCATTTTTATTGTTATTATTTTGTTATTGTTAAATTTATTAAAATATGTATTATTTTTAAGCTTATATAACAAACTATAATACTTTTTTTGTTATATAAAGCTTTAATCCTATTTAAGAGATTTTTTTATCTCTATACTTATTTTTGGGTGGCAGTAGCCACTGTGCCTACTTTTTTTAAAAATTTCCATTTTTTTATTCTTTTTTTATTTAACATTATTATTTTTTTATGATTATAATTAAATTGTCTCCAGTATTTTTCGATACTGGTGTGGGTTATTTTTTTAAATTTTTATTTATACATTTTCACATCTTCCCCATTTTGCCAATGTCGGCAAAATGGTAGCAAAAAGAGGGATAATACACCCCCGTTATCAGCTCTTTTTAGGAAAATGGCTCAAAAAAAGCCATTTTTTTATTTTTACCTAGTGTTTAAGCCGTTTATAGCAAGTTTATTTTTTTACTTTTTTTAAACGTCTAAAATAGTATTTATTTTCCGATTTTATACCCCTTTTTTTCGCAAAAGTATGACCCAAAGTATGACCCAAAAATAATTAGGATTTTTTTAGGCCCTTTATATAACTTTATACTTTAAACGCAAGTCATTAAAATTCTTATAGCTTATATACTTCTCTCTTTGTAATCTACCTACAACTATAAATGAAAAAAACTATAATTTTTCTAAATTTATTTTTTTAAAAACCATTGACGACCCGTTGCAATTATGCTATACTTATTTCATAGTTAAGTAAGAACTTAACAAATCGCTGGGAGTAAGCGGAGAAAGGAGTAATATGGAAGAGATGACCGACAGGCAATTAAATTTTATTGTATCACTTATAATTGATAAGTTAGAATCTTGTAAAAATATGGATGAAATAAAAAAAGCCCTTGAGGAAATCAAGGGAATGCTAAAAAAAAGAAAAAAAGCTAACGAATAGATAGCTAGGATAAACAGGGAACGGTGGACTTACTCACACCGTCTCCCATGTTATAATAAAGATAACATAGAGTAAGGAGATTTTCAACCATGAAAAGTAATAAGCGTACTCTGAATATTATGTTTCAGAAATCCGGTTCCGGCTCAATATCATCAAGACTTGCCTTACCCAAGGATTGGATAAATAGCATGAAGATAGAACCGGATAACAGACAAGTAATTGCCATTTTTTTGATGAGAATAAAAAAAGAAATTATTATCAAGTCTGCAAATCCCTCAGAATAAAACAAAAAAAGTCTTGCAAGGACAATAAAATCCTGCAAGACTTTTTTTCTATTCTACTAATTCATATTTTTTTAAATCCGGTTCTTTAGTATCCCATTTTTCTATAGCCTTTCCATCTGTATCAACCCAATGATATAACCCCTTGTAATTGTTATAGATGTAACAATTCCTAGCCATTATTCCTGAAGAACTTAGATAATAATATGTATCTTCATCATCTTTTATCCACTGAGAACTTAGCATTGCTCCGTCGTCTTTGTTTAAATAATACCAGTTGTCTCCATCCTTAAACCAACCTGTTATCATATTACCTGCATTGTCAAAGACATACCACCTGCCACCAATCTCCAGCCATTGCCCTTTTATAAGCAGACCATTTAATCTATATCTCCAATACTCACCCTCTTTACTCCAACCTGTAGCCTTACTTTCAAGGTGTTTTTTACAAGCCATATAGCTACACCAAGATACGAATTGTTGACACCAATACAGACCGTTTCCACCATACCAAGCACCGTATTTTGTAAAGTTCTTATCGCCTGCATTTGCTTTTTTATCTTCCAAATCTTTATTACTTGCTTTTTCCGTATATCCTACTTCGCCTTTTAGCACTTCTATAAACTCAGATACAGTACAAGTATCATCAGAAAATAAAGGGTACCCAAAGCCATTTATTCTATTCGTTCCACCTACTTCTGCAAGTGTAAAGTTATACTCTTTTATAGCTACGCATCCACCGTTTCTATTAAAACCACTACCGTCGGAAGTGTTTCCCTCTACTGTTTTTATAAAGTATCTATCATTTTTCTTAGATACTTCTATAACTGCCCCAACGTGACACACACGACCCATTGTAGGGCTGTAAAAGTATATAACACTTCCAAGCTTTGGTTCTTTGCCGTAGCAACCCATTTTCACAAAGTAGTCTTTTCCTGTAGGTGTGTACTGACTATAACTACCGCCCAAAAGCTTTTTTCCTTTTATATATGCGTTATCCATAGCTTAGTTCTCCTCTTTCTTATTTCCACCGTCTGCAAGACCTTCGCCTATAACGTAGCCTATTACAGTAGCTCCTGCCATAATCAAGGCACTTATTTGCGTTGCACTGTTCTGACCGCCACCTAAGGCTACAACAAGTAGAGATACAAAACCTGCTACTGATACCCATAACTTACGACTTGTCAATTTTCTTTGCCAATTTATCTTATTTTCTTTCATAATTCTTTTTTCCTTTCTTCTGCTTATTTTAAGTTGTTTGTTTTCCTACAATCCTTACAGGCTTGCTCATAAATATCCACTCTACCTTTTAAGTGTTCCATTTCATTTTTAAGAGTTATTATCTCCTGTGAGTTATTTTTAACTTCACTTCTTACATTCTTTAAATCTGCCTTTATCTCGGTTATATTATTGCCTATTATCTCAAGTCTTACAGTCATTTCTGTCAACTTTGCAGAAAGACTGGAGGCTTCCTGCTTTAGGCTACGTCCGTTATTAGTTAATACAGTAATGACTGCTATTATTACCGATATTAAAGATATGATATAAGATAGTTCTATCTTCATAATTTTCGCTCCTCTTTCTTTTTTGCAATAAAAAAGCACCCCTTTTTAGAGTGCTTTTTTAGGAAATTAAATTTTATATCTATAAGGATGGGCGGTGTATCCATCATCTCAGGTACTTGTAAATATTACAAGTGTGTAGAGCACCTTTTCTACCTCTTATAAATTAAATTACTATCATAATAAACTATTATTTATGCTTTGTCAACTACATTATAATTTCTTAATCCTACCACTTACTAGCATTTTTTTCTATTTTAGCTTGAGATTTTTATATACACACTAGCTATATAAAAATATTCATTACTAGAATCTAATTTTTAAAAGCAAGTAATACATTATTATCATACACTTTTTATAAATTCTATACTTGTATTTTTTTCTCATTAGGATTTACTCCTATATAGTCCGGATTATTTAAAATATCTTCTAATCTATCTAGGTATTTCAATGCTTCAAAGTGTTTTTCTTTTTTTATCATATGTGTTTTTAGTCCACTTGATACTATTATTTTATCTATCGGTGTGTTAATGCCTAGTATATCTTTAAATCTTTCTTTTTAATATCATAAAATTTAATCTCCTTTCCATTGGATAATATTATACTATTTTTTTATCCATCTTTGCATCGCTATCCGTTGCCAAATCTTCTCTGCCTTTTTTTCTTTCAGCTTTCTAGCAACTCCATCCCTAAGTTTAGATACTACCTTACTAAACTTATATACTCCATCAATTATTAAATTTGCTACTACCTCAAACAAATGTTCCATATTCTCTTATTCCTTTCTTTTTTATGATTGCACAGAGTTCATTGCAAGCTCTGTCAAAGCTAAATCTGTTGATTGTTGTTTGTGTGTTAAATCATTAAAGCTTATCTTCAAGCTCTTTTTAACTTGGTTTGTTCAGGGTTTTCATAAAACTCTACTCTTGGCTCTTTGCCTTCTTCTATGACTACCTTGCTTACCAGCAAATTCTGTGGATTATCTACTTCTATAACAGCCGGTGTTATTTCGCCACCTATATATGCGGTTGTGTAGATATAGCCTGTTACTTTGTCATATATTATCTTCATATTTTTTTCTCCTTTCTTAGTTTATAAACTCTATGTAATTAAATACAACCATAGCTTGTGTTCTAGCTTCGCCATCGGCACTCGCTCCAATCATAAAATAATTTTATCCTCTATTATTTCGTATATCTTAATTTATGAAATACTTATCCTATTTACTTTCATATGTATATTAGATGTATCTGGTGGGTTTCCTCTATCTATAGAATATGACATTTTTGATATATAAGAATGCGTGTTCATTGATATTTCTAACATCTAAGACCATATTTTTTTAGTATCTAGATGTATATTATTATAATAATTGCTTTCCCAACGATAAGCTAGAATATGATAAGCCGTCGATTCATAATAATTTTGATGTGCTTTTGAATAGGAACTAGACGCTCTCATGTTTGTAGACATAAGCCCTACTTCTATGGCAGGATCTTCATACACTCCACTTGCATTTAACATCTGAGCTTCTATATGTATTTCGTTTATATATCTTATATTTAGTGAGTTTTTAAATATATAAATAAAGCTTTGGTCTACCATAACCTCCCATACTTCCGGACTTCTTATAGTATTATTTAGTTCTAAGGGGCTATTTGACAAATCAGGGGTAATACGCTTATCAACATATCTCTTATAGTAAGCGTCATAATAAGCAATCCTAAAGTCAGCTGGGTTACTACTTGCTAAGCCACCCTTTAATGGTCCATAAAAGGTGGCATCACGAAAAACCACTCCACCTGCTAATATGTCAGGTAGAGTTCCTTGAACCCCAAATAACGAATAGCCTTGCCTTAGTAGTTCCGGTCTTATGCCTAGATTTTGAATAAAAACATCTCTATGTATGCCTATTTCGGGATAACCGCTCCAGCAATTGTTTATATAAGCTCCTCTTTCTATGTCGCAATAAAACCTTTGAGTTTCATTGTTATAACCACCCCTAGTTCCATTCGTATTAAAGCTAGTTCCACTTTTAACAGGTATACTTCCTTTTACTCTACCTATAGTCTTTCCTGCTATAATGTTTTCAGGCTTTAAATCCGGTTCTGTCACTCCAACATAGTTATATCCACCTTCAGATACAGGTGGTATATAGTAATTATCATCAGTTCTTATTACGTACATTAAACCTCTATCATCACTCCAAGCAAAGCCGTCACTCATTGTTTTAACGTGATTTTTGTTTGTTTTAGAAATCGGAATATTTCCTTTGACAACTTCACCGTTTTCATCAATGGTAGTCTTACCCTCTATCACATCTCCTGCCCTTGCTGTTATTTCTTCCGGATCTATTCCGCCGTCATCTGTTAACAATATACAACCTGCCATATTTACACTCCTTTCAAGGCTATTACTAAACCTGATATACGCTCTGTAGCAATTATTTCTATTGCATTATCTTTGCTTTCTATTGCTAAAATTTTTGAAAAGTTTTTTTTGTTACTTTTTTTCAGTGTTTTTAAAAAATTGGGGTATACTTCGCTATTTACAGTTGATGAAGTTTGTGAAAATAAAGTCTTGAACTCCTCTAGTGTAGGACTATAAGCACTTATTAAAGGACTATCTGCACTGCTTATATCATTAACTACAATAGTAGTCTTATAAGCACCGTTGACACTTACCCAGTTATTATCATCTGTAATAAGGACAATTTTTTTATCCTTTATTTTGTCTATACTAGCAGTTACCTCTTGTTTGCTTATCGCAACATCTACTTTGCCTTTATACTCATTTGTAAAATCATTAGTTGACAAACCTTTACCAATTACTTTATCCACCTTATTTTCTAAATCTATTACACTTGCATATATCCCATTTGGTACTGTGTAATTAAATTCAATATTTACTGTATTTGATAAACTGACGTATAACTCTATTAAAACAGTAATAGGGGAGCTGTTTTTGTCTGTTATATAATCAGATTCTATAGCCGTACTAATAGCAAATAAAACTTCCGTCTCTTTATCTTTTTTGGCATATATCCCTATCTCCGTTATGTGATAGCCGACATTTATCACCCTATTATCTATACTAGCTGCTACCTTTAGCATATTATCCTGCATTTTTACAGATGTTATAGGATATGTATTTTTTTGTAATTTTTTTAAATTATTTAAAAGCAGCCAAATCCTCATTATCCGTATATGCACCTGCACCTATCTTTAAAGATGAAAATGTTATACTTTTTTTGTTTCTGCCGTTGCTTTTTAAAAAGCAATTCTTTTGCCTGCATTAGTTACTGTAACACTTCTAAAAGCTTGCCATTGTACCTCCTTTACTTTATGCTTATACGATATGCCATTACACTGCCTGCACCGATATATAAATTACTCTCTAATTTTTTTGCTCCCAACTCTACCGATAATAAAGTTGCACTTGCAGGCTTTATTAGTCTTAGGATTTTTTTAAATATAATAAGACTATCTTCCGTAGTCTTTTCTGTGGTTCTTATTTTAAATGTTCCGGGTTCTCCGTTAAATTCATACCATTCTTCAACATTTCCGCTGCCTATGGTATAAGATATCATCTCATTTATTGCATCTTTAGTCCCTGCTTTCCTATATAACTTTATTACATTTTTTTATTAAGTTTCTTTTTTTATCTATATCTATATTTGCATTGTAATATGGCACATTAAGTTCTACCGCTCTTACGTCTAAAAATATCTTCCGGCAAAGAATCTATTTCACATTCCACAAGGCTATGGCTTAATAACTCTAATAATTTTTTTATATTTTTATTTACGACATTACCTATCGCCACCACTTCGGGATATTTTTTTAAACTTAGCGGAAGAATATCTTTTATATTACTTTCTTTTAAATTAGTCATCTTCTATCCCCTCGTAACGTATTTTTTTACCTCCTGAAATAGCTATATTAGTATCTTCAATTTTTGTAAACTTAGGCGATAATACCTCAACTCTTTTTGCCCCTGCATTTATTATTAAAGCTATAAGCTTAGAGGGGTTTATATCCCTACCTATTACGCTACCTTGCCACTCTATATACTGCTCAATAGCTTCTTCCACTAATTTATTTATAGCACTTTCATTTGCTTTACTAGAGCTTGCTATACTATAAGTTAAATCAATATCATAAGGGTATTGCTTAGGTGCTTCTACATTGACTAAATCTGTTAATGGTCTTTTATTACTAGCTGAAATATATTTTTTTAGTCCCTCTAAAAAATCGGTAGTAGGTAACTTACCACCTTTTAGTATCACCCTAATATCTACAAGTCTCGGACTTGGATTTGTTACTCTAACGTCGGAAATAAGGCTTGAATATTCCTTTACAAAATAAATATATGCACCCTCAGGGCCGGCTACAGAAAAGTTAGAAGATGCTAAATAAATTCTTTCTTTTAAATCTTCATCGCTTTCTATATCTGTTCCGTATTCTGTAACACTTATATTTTTAACTTCTTTTATATACGGAACGGAATCTACAAGTATTGATATTTCTCCTATCTTTATCCCATTTCCTACATTCCCTTTTACACTGCATACACAATCAACATCTTTTTGTATTTCTCCTGCCATTATTTCAGTTTCTTCTATTGTTTCAAAATACATTGAGTTGCTTGTGGTACACCTCGTTCCCTTTGGTATATGTATATTGCGGTCTCTTTGCTCTGATAGAATAAACCTTATCTTTGTTTTAGCTGCTTCTCCCTGCTTTCTTGTAATGCCAAATGCAATTCCTAGCTGGTCAAGATATTCGTTTCTTGAGTATTTCAATAAATTCATCTTTCCCATATTGTCAAGCCACCTAAAGCCTTGATACAACTGTAGAGCTAAGGCATTTAAAATAATTCTATATGGCGATGCTTTCGGTAGTACATAATTTTGATTATTTGTAAGCTTCTTATATTCTTCTTCATAATCATTTATCAATTCTTCTTGTAACTTTTCTATGCCTATATCATCTATAAAACTTACATCAGGTATCCTATCTAAAAATATTCATTTTCTTCTCCCTTTAATTTAAAGTATATGGTCGGAAATATTTTTTTGCTGTTCTTTTTGTATTCTCTTCAAAGTCAATATTTATTATCTCTACTTCCGGAACATATTTTTTTCCACCTTTTTCGTATAAGTCTTGTATTAAATACTCTTTTGCTATATCTCTATTTAAAGATATTATATTAGGGTCTATCCCAAATTCTTTATCTAAGGGACAAGTACCTGCATAAGTCTTACATAAAGTTTTTTTAAACAGTCATAGATTTCTTCATTTTTCAATCCCTTTTTATTTCTATTTCTCCTATCATATTATCTCCTATGTTGCTTCTACAAAAAGTTATATCTAGGCTCACTTCTGCTATTTCTCCACCGCTATATATAGTCCCAAATTTTTTTCAGAAATTTTTTTACCAAATTATACTTACATCTACCTATTCTTTTACCGCCTATAACAAGATAATTAGCTTGTCCCCTTAAAAGAGCGTTTTCTAACTTTTGCATTGTCTTATGTATATTTACACCTAAGCTTGCATTTAAAACTATTTTTCATTGTAACTTGCTCTAACTCTTGCCCTTGTAGCTCTTTTTTTCGGCTTTCCGCTTATACCATTATGTATCGCCCACCTTGTAGCTATACTCCTGCTACAATCTGAAAAAGTTAAAATTTTATGCGACGATACCCTGAAAACTATATTTTTTCCCCAACTCCCTATTTTTGCCATAGTTTCTCCTTTAATTTAAACGCTTCTTTTCTAAAGCACTTAATCTATTAAGCGCTGTTAACATTTGCGAAACAGATATACTGCCACTAGGGATTTGGAAAGTTATATCACTTGTTGATGCTTTTATATAAGTTTCGCCTGATAAAGATTTTATATATTCGCCTGCACCATTTACTTTCGGCACTTGCTCATCATTCCAAATTGTGCCTATTACTATCCCTTGAGTTGTGCCGTTTGATAAATGTGCGACTAATACAAGTTCTCCAATGCCCGGCATTTTATATTCTCCATTTGATAACATTGGTAATAAAGCTGTTACACTTGCTGTTTTATCTTCATAATATACCGATACCATTCCCTTTTTATAATCTATGCTTGATACTCTGCCTATTCTTATAACTTCCATACCTACCTCCTAGGGTATTACCAAATTTGTTCCCGGGAATATCCATTTTCCCGATTGTGAATTTTTCTTCCCTCTTGACCTCGCAACCTGCTCTATTACATCTTTGTTAGCTTCGTATATTTTTTTATATGCTTTACCTGCACCATAAAACTTTCTTGCTAAATCCCACAAGTTATCACCCCTTTTTACTGTGTAATTCTTAGATGTCTCTTTATCTTCTTGCTTTTCGCTTTGCTCATCTCCTTTTTTTCTATCGGTATTTCCTTTTGTAGCACTTGATATCTTTCTAAGCTCTGCATTAACTACATAACCTGCATCGCTGATTGTATGAGATACAGACTTAATAAAATATTTTCCATCTATCGCATTGCCAAAATTTTTTATATCTATATTATTTGTGGCAACCAAAAAAGAAGCTACTTTCAGAGTTATAGACATTGTTGTCATATCCTTATTAGCTTCTTTTATTTTTGCCTGCGCTTTTGTCCTTGCTTCTTCTTCGTCTTTTACAGGCTCGTTTATATATAACAACCTTTCCGTTGTCCCCACATTGACAGTTATAGTTTTACCTTGCTTAGGAGATGTGTAGGATATAACCGCACCTGTATAAGTACCTGCTGTTGTTGCGTTATAAGTCCAACTACTGCAGTCTTGTGGTGTTATAGTAAAAACACTATCTTTATTTTCGTATAAAGTTTCATCATAGATTATAATTTTTTTTGAGTATATTTTCATTTGCAGGTTATAATCTTTACATAGCTTTGCTAAAAAAATGATGAGTCTGTTTCTTTGCCTTGCTCAAGCTCCTCTATCTTATTTTCTTTTTGTGCATCATATACAAGCTCAATATTATTTGCTCCTGCTATTTCTAAGGCTATTTGCCTAAGAGATACTTTTTTCCAAATTTTACTTTTAGGCTCTGTCATAAAACTATTATTTATCGGTACACTTATAGCATTTATATTACAAGTCATAGGTGGAGCGTTTATCGAAAAAAATCATCTACAATAAAGTTACCACAATTAAATTCAGTCCTTTTATTATCTTCATACACCATTATCTTAGCCCTAATATTATCGCTCTTTTTAGGTTGCCACCCATTTTGCCATCTACTGTCTATATTATCAACAGTTATAGATATAGAATCAGAATTATTACAAGCCTCATCCGTATATGTAAATTGTTCTATCAGTCCTATATTGCTTATATTTTCATTTTCATAAAAATGTATTTAGATATACTTTTTCTCATTTACTTTCTCCAACTCGGTAATTTATCAAATTCTTTTTCCTTTAATTCAGGGCAAATAATATTAGTTCCGCCCGAAAATATAAATGTAAACATCAAATTCGGATTGCTCTCCATCAGTATTCCCAACTTAAATTCATCATTATAGACTTTTTTAGCTATCATATCCCATGTATCCCCTTGTATAGTCCTATATACTTTATATACTTTATTTGGCATATCATTCTCCTTTACGCAAAGCTTAGCCTTTTATTTTTTTTAAGTACATCATTTAACATTGTTTCAAATTCTTTTTGGCTTATCTTATTTGATGCAATGATATCCTCTTTTGTAGGTGTCCCCGAATTAAAATTATGTACAGGTGCGTAAGTAACATTAAGACCTGTATTTGCACTATTTTGTTCAAGTTTTTTCAAATTATTTTCTGCTTTAGAGGTAGAACTGAAAGCTCCTAGCATTTCGCCTGTCTTTTTCCAAAGTGACAAACTCCTATTTGAACCGTCTATAGGGATAGCCATTTCAGGACTATCTTCAGCAAAGGTTGCTATTGTAGGGTTTTGTATCAGACCACCTTTAGCATATCCCGGCAATTTTTTTGTAACTATATTGTTAACGCTTGATGTGGCTTTTTTTATAGCTTCATTCCTTGCAGCATTGCCTAGTGCATTTATACCCGGAATATCTGTATTTATATTTATTTTAGCACCAAGGTTTATAGGACTTAGAAAAGCACTATTTAGCGAACTAATTAAAGAGTTTTTTAACTCCGCTACCGGAGCTTGCATCGAAATTTCTTTTAAAAACCCTGTCTTAAATTCTTTAGGCAAATCTTCGCCATATTTAACTATTTCATTTAAGGTTTTTTTCATATTCTGCATTTTTGCTCGCATTATCCCCTATCAGATACCATAACGCATCAACATCACCGGCTATTACTCCAAGCATAGCTTTATCTCTTAACCCTTTTGATATACTTTCAGGTATCGCCTTGCCTTGTTCAACAAAAATCTTTATTTACTGTTTCAAGTTCATTTTTAAATAGTATTTCATATTCTTCCCATACTTGTTTTATCCCCTGCCTAGTTTCATTATCTATTCCTATTTTTAGGGCAATAAACCATCAGCAATTTCACCTGAATGGTATATCCAATCAGGTTTATATAATCCATCTACAGTTAAATCCAAAAAAATTTATTTATACTATCATCAATCAATTTATAGTTTTTCTAAGTATTCATTATGATAATTTTTCTTTTACTGCACTAAATAAAAATTTCATTAGCTTTACTTGCTACACCTAATTTTTTTGCTCTCTTCCTGCTGCCTTTATTTCTTCGGCTGTTTTTTTATATTCTTCTTCCGAGATAATTCCGTCTGAATACTGCATTTTTAGTAGCTTGTAAGAGTTTTTATACTGCTTTCATCTATATCTTTTTGTCTTTCTCCTACTTTGTTTCCCACTTCCTGCGTTAAGTTTCTAAAGCTTTCAGAATCTAGTTCCCCAACTATATTGCTTCCTGATATCTCCAAACTAGCTTCAAAGTTCATGCTTGATAGTTTGTTAGTTAATTTATCTATTTGCTCCTGCAACTGAGCTAAGTTTTTAGACTCATCTATAGTTAATAAACCGTCATTAAAGGCTGCATTAAGTGCTTCGTTTAAATCTCCTCCAAGTTTAGTAAGTTCTGCTTGCGTACTACCGTAAAAATCATTAAATCTATTTTTTAGTTCTTGACTTCTGCTACTGTCTCCAAACAATGTATTTAAACTTATATTCATGGCATATTGCTCTTGTCCTATGGCAACGCCCACATTTTCTAGCATAGTATCTACATAGTTTTTATAATTTTCATTTTCAACGGCCGACAAAGACATTCCAAGTCCTATCTTCCAATTTAATCTCTTTAAATCTTGAAAACTATCTTTAAAATCTTTAAGCTTGCTCTTAGCATTATCAAAAGCATCTATAGCTGTACTTAGTTCTTTAAATTTACCGTCGTCAATTATATATCCTGCAACTTGGGATATATCTTTTAAACTTAAGGAAATATCACCAAAGTGTTCGGCTAGGTTTTTTTTACCTATATTTTTTTGCATTTCTTTATATGCTGTTGTTATACCTGCTATTGCACCTACTATAAGTCCTGCACCTACTATAACAGCCGTAACTGGATTGCTAAAAGCACCTATTAAAGCAGTAATATTTTCATAAGTTTTATATACTTGACTTGCTACTTTATAAGTTAATAACGCACTGCCGATAGAAACAAATACACTTGATATTGCGGTTGGATTTTTTAAACACCATTCCCCTACTTCTAATAGCGGTTTGCTCATCTTTGTTATATCTTTATATATACTCCTAATCTCCCGCCTTGCGGTTGGTATATTTTTAGTAATACTTTTTGATATATTAGCTACAAATCCACTACTCTCATTCCACTTGATTATATTGTCTACAAATCCTTTGGCCAGTTGTACACTTTCTCGCATAGGGGTATTTATATCTTCGTATATGCTTATTCCCAAACTTTCCGCTGTGCTACCAAGCAAGGTTATATCTCCTTGTAAATTATCAAGTCTTATCTCTGCCATTTTTTTTGCAGCTCCTGCTGAATTATTTATAGCATAACTTAACTTGTCCCAATCAGAATCTGATGTATTTACGATAGATAATAAACCTGTCATGGCATTTTTTCCAACCAAGTTTTCCGCATTTAAAGCTTTTTCTGAATCTGTTAATTTTGAAAAACCTGCTCTTAAATCTGTCATAACATCTGAAAATGTCCTCATAGAGCCGTCTGCATTAGTTGTTTTTATTTCTAATTGTCCTATAGCCTTTCCTGTAAGTTTTGCACCGTCTACTAATGCTGACATTATTCTTCTTAGTTGCGTGCCTGATTGACTTCCTTTTATTCCATTATTAGCTAATAACCCTATTGCAAAAGCCGTATCCTCTATGCTATATCCTAAGCTACCTGCTATTGGTGCTACATATTTAAAAGTTTCCCCCATTATGCCTACATTAGTATTAGAGTTTGAAGCCGCTGCCGCTAATACATCTGAAAACTTCGCTGCATCTTCCGCTTGCATTTTAAAAGCTGTCAAGGCATCTGTAACTATATCCGATACAGTTCCAAGGTCCTCATCTGATGCTGCTGCAAGGTTCATAATTCCATCTATACCGTCTATCATCTGCCCTGCTTTCCAGCCTGCCATAGCCATATACTCCATAGCTTTCCCGGACTCTGTAGCGGAAAATTTTGTTTCTTTGCCCATTTTTTTAGCGGTATCTTTTAGTTTTATCATATCTTTATTGGTAGCATTAGATATTGCACCAACGGCACTCATTTGCTTTTCAAAATCGCTTCCTACTTTGGCAGAGACTCCTACAACTCCGACTATGGCAGCACCGCCGATTTTAGCCGACTTTTCTACGATGCTAAAAAGCTTTTTGATGCTACTTTTTTTCTATTTTGGATACTCCCTTATCTAAATCTTTTAAAAAGCATTATCCCAATTACTTTTTATTTTTGTAATTTACTTATAGCACTATTCGCTTCTTTTAATGATTTAACTGCACTATCGCCGGCTGCTTTTAATGATTTATCTACTTTTCCGCTTATTTTTATAGCTAATTCGTATTCTTTGCCTTTAGCCAATATCTAACACTTCCTTTACTATTTCGTTTAGCTCTTTTATCTCCATTTCCATCAAATAATCTAGTCCGGTTTTTTTAAACGCATTGATAAAACTATACAAGTCTTTCTTATTGCTTTTCCATCATTCGGGTTTAAATTATTTAGTAAAAAAAATCTATCACTCTATTTTTTAATTTTATCGCTTCTTTTGCAGGTAACTGATGAAAGAACTCTATCGGTTTTCCTGTTTTTCTTGCAGCAATAAAGCACGCATAATTAAGTGATAGTTCCGGTGTCGGTGTTATTTCTCCGCTTCTTGCTATATATTTTTGTGCTTCTATTAAGTCAGAACAACTAATATCGTATAAGCCTGATAAGTCTATACTTTCATACGCTTTTCCCTCAAATATATAAGGGGTAGAAAAACACAAAGTTCTTGTATCTTCTATGTTGGTTACTTCTCCTGCACTTACTATTTCTATTTCGCTAACTTTTTTTATTTTTCCATTTTTTTATCTCCTTATAAAAAGAATAGGTACTTACAAGCGTAAATACCTATTCTTAAAAAAATTATTTGTTTTAATCTTTTATGTTAAGCTCCTGATATCACCTAATATATCCACACCATCTACCACAAATTTAGAGTTAAACTTATCTAATTCGATTTTAGTTTCTTTATCTATCTCTATCAGTATATAAGTTATCCCTAGGGTAATAGATGTATTCATAACGTCAGCAATTTTTTTACACTTCCGGGTTTAAATGCTTTTACATACCCTCTTACTGCTACTCTCATACCTATTTTTTTAATTGCTCCTGTAGCCGTATCAGTTACTTGTATTGCTCCTCTTAATGTTACATCAACTTGCTCTGACGGTCCAAACACTTCAAAAGTATCATCTACTAAGCTTCTGAACGGTATTTCCATTTCCATTTCTTCAAAAAAGCCTATAACCGGAACTTCTATATTTCCCGCTATTCCCGCTCCACTTATTGTGCTGGTAATAGTATTAAAATCAGGTAGCTTTACTTCGTCGGATATACCTGCTAATACATTTCCTGCTTTATAAACATTAAATCCATTTATAATTGTTGGGATTTTCATTATTTACCACCTCCTATGGCATCTGCAATCATATTAGGATCGAACGAAAGGTTGTTCTCTATATACTCTGCCGGTATATATGGTGCTATCTTTTCTCTGAACACAATTTTACCCTCTAATATTTGTTCTTTTGGGTTGTCCTCAAGGTTAAACTCAAATTTAGCCCCTGCAATCTTTCCGCTGGCCACTAATGCGTTACCATAAATATTCTCACTATCTATAAACGCTTCTATCAGCTTGTAATCTGCCGGTCTATCAACATTATCTAAAAACCTTACTACAAAGCTGTTGCTATACCAGTTAAAAAATCTTCTTATAGCAATCCATCTATTTTGTGGGTCTAAGACTTCCGGATAAGCTGCTGTGTTATTTCCCCATATTCTAAGCCCTGCTTGATTTATTATTGTTACCACACCTTGAGAATTTAACACATTGCCTTGGACTTCGTCCAAAAATACTTCTGTTCCGTCTTTTAAACAAGCAGCATCAACATTAATAGTTTTATTAGACGGATACACAGATGGTATATTATCGTTAGTAGTATCTAAATATTGGCAAAGTGCTGCATAAACTGCAGAGTAAGATAAAATCACGTCTTTTACTTTTACCATTGGCCAGAGTGCTACCGTATAAACAGAGCTTGCACCAATATCTTTTTTTACTTTTTCCACATCTGTATATTTTGTTGCATTACTGGTTGCTAAATCCACCAAACAAATAGCCTTAAATTTTCCGTTTATTTCTTCGCATTTGCCTTGTAGTGCTGCTGCAACCGTTGCATCACTTGACCACGCAGGGGCTAAAAGTGTGCTTGGGATAACTCCATATCTAGGATATACTTGTCTTATTAACTCTAAGCCTGTCTCTACTCCCGTTTGTACGTCTACACCGCCTATTATATCCTTTGCTTTTACATCTTTAGGATTTAACTGCTCGGCACTTACTTTTATTTGTGTTATCAAATTTGCGTTCTCCTGATTTATTAAGCTTATCTCTAAGTTACCGTTTTTTGCAAATGTCAAAATATAATCTGTATTTATATTTAATACAGTCTCTCCGTTTTTAACCGTAACAGTATCTAATAAAACTCCTTTTTCTTCTAACACTGCCTGCTTATTTAATATACTTAAAGTTGTCTCTTGTACAGTCTTTTTATGTTTCTTAGGGTCTAGCACATTTATAAATATTACGGGCGACACTGAAAATAATTCAAAGTTTGCATAAGCTGACTGACATAAGGTATAGTTTTCAAAATCATCACTATAGCCTAATTTTTCAACTACATCTTCCATTGTCTCACAGTAAACAAGTTTATTTACTGCACTTTGAGGGTTATTTATTAGATTTACCGGAGCTGTACCGAATATAACCTGAACTCCTGAATTACCTTTTTTAGGTGTTGCTAATTTGGTAATGCTTTCTTTTACCGCTATACCATGTTTGTATCTTTCCATTTTATTCTCCTTATATTAAAGATTTTTACCTGTTCATATAATTTACTCATTACACTTCCTTTACTTCTTAGTTCTGCTAGTACCTGATGATAGGATTGCAAAGGTATAAGTAGCGAGTTTATTATCGGACATTCTTTTATTTTTTCTTTTAATTTTTTTCGGGTATTCCGTTATTAAAAACTGTGTTTTGTGATACTATATTAGATATTGGCGGTCCAATATATACAACAGTTCCATCCGTACTGCTGCTTTTTTTATATCTTTTTATGATGCTATTTTTCTTCTTTTTGTTATTTTTATCAATATTTTTCTGTTTTCTTTTCTTCATCTTTTTTTCATCAAATCAAACTCTCCTCTATATTTATCGGCATAATTTTTGAATTTTTAAATCAAGACCGCCAAAAAGAGTATGGCCATTTATCTTCTTCACTAATTCCCCAAGTTATATCTCCTGTAAGGCTAAAATGCTTTTAGATGTGGCTTTTTTCATAAATTTTTGCTTTACTCTTTTCGATTACTCCTATTAGGCTTTCTTGTGGTCTTTTCTCTATATTTTTATCTATAACACCTATAAGAATTAGTATTCGTACTGCCTCGCCGTCATTACTTTTATAATTTATCGGAGAACTACCGCTTACTATCCTTATTACGGTATAAGGAAAGGGAGAAAATGTATCATCATATGTCTCTACCGGTAAATCTTGCTTGTAGATATTCATAGATACTCTTTCTCCCTTTTCATCTTCAAAGTATAAAGTTTTTTTAATTCTTCCTCTAATTCTTTTTTTAATTCTTCTAATAAGGAATATATGCTAAGTCCTATACTACGCACCCCCTCTTTTTGCTAAGCTTCTTTCCATTTCTTTGTTTAGTTCTTCCTCTAGGGTTTTATATATATCTTCTTCTGCTTCTAGGTATCCATGCTCTCCACCTAACATGACAGTTTCAGAAACCGAATATAGAACTTTAAGCTTTTGATTATGCCTAGTTATATAACTTTCTTTTCCTGCCTTTCTGTCTTTTGATTTATCAGAAGCGGTCCTTGTTACAATAGACTCATGACCATTTTTAAACACAGTAATAAAAGCTTTTATTCCGTCTTTTTGCAATTTTTTTAGTTTTCCGGATTTTAGAACTTTTGCTTTATATACTTTCGGGGTTTCTTTTGCACTTCTCGGAGTAACTTTAAAGTCTAACAATTCTTTACTTCCACTTTTTGGAGCTTATAACACTTTCTAAGTTACTAACACTAGCTTTTTTTACTTTCATACTTTCTGCATACTTCTTACTATTAGATCCGCCTTTTTTCTTATGCTCAACATAGTTTTTAGCAACGTTTTTGGCTATCATCTTAGTGGCTTTCTTGGCTGTGCTGTTTATAGCTTTTTTTAAGACTTTGTTAGATTTTTTTATATCCTCTTTTTATATTTAGTTCTATATTTTTATTCCCGATATATCTATTACTATCATCTATGTAACTCCGCTCCTAAAGTTATAGAGTATATTCCTGTTTCGTCTATTACATCAAGTACCCTATAAGGCTTATCATCTAATATCATTAGTCTACCAATCTTAGGCTTTGACTTAAAATATTTAGACGATACATAAATCAGGATTTCTTCCCTAAATAAACCATCAGCATCACCCAAATTACTAACTAAGCGTTTATTTTTTTCTCTCTCAAGCCTTTCGTTGGTATCTATGATTATTGTCATTTCCTTATTGTCTATGTTGTGTACTTCTGCAAATTCTTCCAAGCTTAAGAATATATTGTTTATATCATTTTGTATCAATTCTTTAAACATTTCTTATTATCCTTTATACTCTGAAACTATTATCCTTTTTTCCTGCCTTTTTATCCGTTTTAGTATCCTTAGTATCTAAATTCTTTTCAGGCTCTTTCTCGTCGGTTTCCGCTTCGGGTACTTCTCCTGCTACCGCTTCTGTTCCCGGTTCTGTTTCCGTTTCCGTTTCTATTTCCGGATCTTCGTACACGCTATCTGTTGACTTTAATAGTTTTTATATATTCCGGATCGTTTATATTTAATTCATCGCCCGGAGCATACTGCTTTGAAAAATATAATATGTGTCTTTTAGCTATTATTTTCATTATTTCCGCCTATCCTACTTTTACAAGTATAGTTTTATCTTCTGCTTTTGCTTGTCTAATGCACCAACCTGCAGGGATATTGGAGCCTACCGTTGCCGTAATTCCCGTATCTGAATAATATACATTCGCTCCTAATCCTATAGCTTCTGACTCTACTTTCTTTATTTCCCAAACTCCTGTTACATGCACACTTCCTATTTCATCAGGATTTATAGGACAACCTGCTATGCCTATTCTAGCATTATTAAGTTTTACTATTTCCCCGGCATCTATCATAGTATTACCTATATTTTTATAATCTATTGTTTCCCCTTTATTCCAAAAATTAGCTGTCATTGTTTTTCTCCTTTTATTCTACTATGCTAATGGGTCTGCTATTGCTATACCCTTATTTTTTACAACACCTCTATAGTCCATAACCGAAATGCCCCAGTCTAAAAATATATCCCATGTATATCCTAATACTCCTGAGGTTTCCATTCTTCTTATTGTCGGTGTTTGCTGTCCGTTTAAAAAATCAACTTCTATTGTATTCAAATCCATTTTATCTGCGAACATAAACCACGGTGTGGCACTATCTCCTGCCAAAGTATTTAAAGTAGCATCTTCTACTACTTCAATTTTATTTTTTAATTGATATAGTGGGTTGGCTGCTTGAGTATTATCTGTTGTATTTATGCTAGGAGAATTAAATATTTTGTATATATCCATAGCATAACCTACAGGCACTACTATAGCACTAGGACTTACAGATATAGCTTCGCCAAAATCGTCTCTTTGAGTAGCTAAGGCTAAAATCATCTTATTTATCGCTTCTGCTGTTGGTGCTGTTCCTGTTGTTAAGATATTTTTATGGCTATCTCTCTCAAATAAGCTTACTCCATCATAAATAGCAGGGTTATTAAATAATATTTCGTATACCTGCTTATTTATTGTCATCTTTGCTGCCCTTGCATATCTACCCGGTAAACTTGTAATAAAACCTATGTCATCATCAATAAATGCTTTTCTTGACATAGTAAACTGTCTACCGTATGTTTTTAATTGCCTTTGTGGTTTTTTGGTATCTTTTGGTATATCATGCACAAGTTCGCCGTTTTCAGGTACTTCTTTAAACATTCCTGCTGTACCTGCTATGTAATAATTATCATGTTTTTTAAAGTCGCTTAGTGAACCGATTTTACAAAATCTATCAAATGTTGATGGCGCATGATTATACATCTCTATATAAGATTTATTTATAACCATATCAAGTATCGCAGGGAAAGAAGCTTCCGCAGAAGAATATGCTCTTTCATTAGTGATTTTATTAAATATCTCATCAGGAGACATTCGCATTAACTCATTTACATCTTCTCCCTGTCTTGACATACATTGGATAGCTATATCCTTTAGTCTCATATTTCTAAAGCCCTTAGCTCCCTCTGCTGCCTTAGTAAGCGGAATCTCCGTACTTCTTAATATTAAGCCGTCTACAACCGCCGCTCTAAATTTATCTTCTCCATGTGCTACTACTTTAACATCTGTTCTGGCACCGGTATTTATAGGCTTATTTTCTCTTTTTAGCTTATCTAAAATTTCTTTTCTTACTTCATCAATGCCTACTTTAGAGTCGATATATTCTTCCGGCTCTATGCTAAACTCCCTGCAAAGTGAATAAATTTCTCTGCAACGTGTTCTTTCATCTTCTATCGCTCTTTCATTTAGCTCCTCATTTTTTATCTCAATATCTAAGCTTTCTATTTCTCTTTGCAGCTCATTAAATAGTGCTTGCTCGTCATCACTTAAATTTCTTTGTTCTGTTTTAGCTTTAGAGAGTATCTCTTCTTGTTTTTTTACCGCTAAAGCTCTTTTCTCTTTTAAATTCATTTATAATTCCTCCAATTTGTTAGTATTTACTTTTAATTGATTTTTCAAATATAGATATTTCATTTTCCATAAATCTTTTATTTTTTTATTATCTTCAAAACCTCGGTTTACTCCTACACTTTCGTCGGCAGGAACAGATACTATTGATATCTCATTAGGTCTCCATATTCTGGCCACATAACAAGGTCCGACAAATCCGTCTTTTGATGTACTCCCCTTTTTTATCTCCTCCCAAGAGCCTATACTATACCCTACTGACACACCTTTTAAGGTATTTGTTTTTACTTTTTGATATATTAGTTCACTCTCGCTATCTGTATCAAATTCTACTATTGCCTTACCGCGCTTATCCTCTACCCACGCTTTTACTATTTTGCCTATAACTTTATCTTTGTTATGATTAAAAAGTAAAACACCTATACTATTTAACCTTTCCAGATTAACACCTTTTGAGTCGAGTATTTCCGTTGCATCATACCACCTTTGATAAGGTTCTTCCGAAAAAAAGCTTATCTCCACCTTCCTGCCCTCTTCATCTTCTACACTCCTTATAGTCTCTATTGCCCAGTCTCTTTGTAGCGAGTTTATGTTAGTTACTTGATTTTTTGCCATATAATATCTCCTCCAAATTTATATTTTTACTAGCTCCATACTCTAAAACTTCCACTATGTCATCTATTTGCTCCCTCCAATCTTTTCCGTTTTCTGCTGCGATTTGTTGAAAAGTTTTTTGCCCTGTTTGTAGTCCTACCTTTGTTGCATTTGACTCTTTTAATGGATCTATCCAACGTTTAGGGGCGTGTATCCAATCATGTCTAAAATAGCTTTCTTTATTTTGCCAAAAGTCTTTTATAACTAATTTACCGGATAATACCGCCGATTTTATAAACTCCTCATATATTTCATCAACAACATCATTTAATATTTCTCTATCCTCAACATAGGTTAAGTTATCCTCTATTAACCCCTGCCTTGCGGACGAATAATTACTTTGCGACATATCTCTTGTAATCGCTTCATAGCTTAGTCCTTGTCCTGCTGCCATTAGCTGACCCTGTAATTTTACAAATTGTGTTGCATCTTCCGCCTGTCCTGTAGGATTAACAACTATAACATCATCACCCGGATTTAATTCTTTTATCATTCCGGGCGATAACATCTTTCCGTCGTATCCTATTTTTTTATTACTGCCGTTAATAGCTCTACCAAGCGTATCTGCAGGTGTTTGCTTTTTTATAAATACCGATAAACAAGCTTCTATTCTTTGTTTTACCGATACTGCCGTCATAAATTCTTGTGTGTCCCTTATCCTAGTAATGGTAGGGTTCATATCTGACATTTCTCTTACTTGGCTTGGTCTTGTCTTAGTAAAGACATATATAATATCTTCTGCCGGTATAAATTTGCTTTGAGTTTCTGTTATTCCGTCTAAGCTATATTGTTTTATCCAATAACCTTTTGCTACTCCATGTCCATTAACTTCTATCCCGTCAATTACTTTATTTGAACTAAAAAAAGGACTTATCCTGTCCCTTTCAATTTCATCTACTTCTAAGCATTGTAGTTTAAACGGTAATATCCCGTCATCTGTATGACATTTATATATCAGTATTCCGCCATCTATCTTCTTTCTCCTTTCTACCATTCTTAGTATTTGAATGATATTTTGCGTTTTTGTTATGTCGCAATTTGCTCTTTTAGTCCATAACTTCCATAACCATTCTATTTCTTCATTCAATTTTTCATTTTCAGTTCTTGCTTGTAAGGTAAAACCCTCGCCTATTATGTTTCTGCTAAAAGCACTGATGACCGAGTTCATCATATCAGAATTTCTTTCTAGGTCTCTTGCCCTTGCTCTAACATTATCCCTTGAATAAGTATCCGTTATCTGTGCTGAGTAGTTTTGTGGATTCCAATTTCTGTTTAATCTCCCTCTTTCTCCTGCATCATAATTTCTGCTTAGTTCTTCAAATCCTTTTTTCCAAGCCATTCTCTTAAATGCAAATCTCGGACTTATCTCCGCAATTATATTATCAATCCAACTCATATTATCTCCCGTCAAACACTGCTACATAAGTATTATTAAAAAAGTCATTTTCGCTTTCACTATTCTTAGCTTGTATCAGTTCTTTTCTCCAATTTCTAAGGATAGATAGGTCTGCTCTTGTAAGTGTCCTTGTGCCTATCTTATAGCTTTGTCCACCTTTTAATATTGCATTTATAGCCTTATCAAGTTCTAAGAGTTGTTCATCTGTTGTTAATGGTCTGTTTAATTCTTCCATTTTTTCCTCCTTATATCCAATCTTCGCCACCCGAAATCCAGTTATCTTCATTTCTTTCTTCTACTACAGTTTCAATTTCTTCTTCGTCATCATCTATATATCTTGCTCCTATCATATCTGCTGCCGCAAAAGAATATACTTCTGTGTCTAAATAATGGTTATCAGCATGGCTAGTTTTTAACACCCACTTTTCAATTTTTCTTCCTCCTTGAGTTTTAATACTTACTTTATGTTCCGCTGTTACTTGGCTTGCATACCTTTCATCGCAGCCCTTATATACTAACCAAGAGCCTGTACCGTTTTCTCGTCTCATTCTTCCGGCAATCATATCTTTGTACTTATCTGTATCTACTAAGATAAGTCTCATTCCGTGTGCCTTTGAGGTGGTACGATTTATAATAGATATTTTATAATGTGATGTCATTGCGTGAGACGAGCCTTTAACAGGTATAGCCCAATCGCTGTTATTAGCACAAAAATCATACACATCATCTGTATCATTTCCTGAATCTACCAAAGCTAGTGCTACTGTATAAGTTCTTCCTGATGTACTCTTATATACTCTGTTCATCACTTTTTCTATATCTTGCCAAGATATCACTTGTCCATGTGTTATATTTTGGCTTGTCATTCCTTTTCCCCATGCTCTAATAGTGTAATACATACTACCTTTTTGTACGTCCACACCTCCGGTTATAAAGCTTGCCCATTCAGGCACTACTCCCTCTAATTCATCTGCCTGCCGTTTCATAACAAGACCTGAACTTGTCTTTAACTGCGTATCTTCCCAAGGTTCTGCAAGCCACGAATTAGTAAAGTTTTGGAGCTTTTCTGGGTCTTTATGAGAGTTTAAAAACTCCTCTATTATGTCAGACCACTTTAGGAAAATACTATATAAAGAGTTTATCCAGTAACCTACGCTCTTTGCTTTTCCTACACCTCTTTTCTTTATAACTTGCCATTTTCCCTCTCTTAACATCTTAGGCTTATCACTATCTAGTATTTCACAACCGCACTCTTGACAACAATACACTGCTGTTTGCGCCCTCTCATAGTTACTCATTTTCTTCTCGTCATCTTTAGCAAAAATTATTTGTTTAAATTTTAGTTCTATTAGCTCTTTACAATGTGGACATTTTACAAAATAATGTTTTTACCTCATCAGCACTATCATGCAATTCCCAGATATAGTTGGTCTTTAAGGTAGGTGTAGAACACGCATACACCTTTTCTTGAGGTCTATATGTTTTAGTTCTTTCAAGTGCCAAATTATAAGGCGAAGCTTCTTTTTTTGAAGCTCCGCCCATTTTGTCGATTTCGTCGTAAAATAAATATTTAATTGGTTTTAGATGCTAACTTTGACGGAGAGCCTGCACCTCTTAAATATATATTCATATTCTTAAATTTTTAATTTTTAATTCTTTTGATTTACTCTCCATAAAGTTTCGCTTTATGTTCGGGATAAGTTTTAATGCCGGCTTTAAATTATCATTAGAAATATCTTTTGCTAAATCGTCAGAGGGATATACTATCATGGTTGGAGCTGGAGACTGCATAATAATGTAAAAAAAGCATATTTATCATTGCGGCTGTTCCTCCTACCTGTGTAGATTTACAAAAAAATATTTTTTTCTTATATCTGTATTATTCATACAATCCATTATCTCAACTAAATAAGGGGTTACGTTATTTGACCAACGTCCCCCTATATTACTACTATCATCTAATATTCTATATTTTTCCGCCCACTTACTAACAGTTAATATTTCAGCCGGTCTTAAAACTCTTTGTATAATTCTTTTAAACAATTTTTTTGTGTTTTCTTCTTGCTTCTTGTACTTTCACTCACATTTATTCTTCCTCCTGTTCATCTTCCAAGTCCTCTACTTCGCTTCCGATATCTTGCGGGTTGTATTCTGACAATTCTTGTAAAATTTCATTTAGGCTTTTGTTTAATATATCAACTATGATATTTATATCTTGTTCGCCAACTATTTGCATAGCTAATTTGGTGGGTAAAGACAATAATCTGTTTTTAAAATTCGTTAGCATATCTATCAAAAAGTCCTCTACATATTTCGCTTCGTGAACTTCTTTTTTTATCTTTCTAAGCTTTTAATATTGATATCTGCATCTTGATTTCTTCGTGTTTAGCTTGTATTTTTTTCTTTTTTTCTAAAAATGTACCCTTTCCTATTTCCGCATTTATCTTGTAATTTATGTATTCTTGGACACACTTTTTTAAGGCTATATTTTTTTACTGTCTTTTTCAGTTTCAAATAAGCCCTCCTCTTTTAGATTTCTTATATGTCTTGCGGTAATTCCTAGTATTTGTGATAATTCTTTTTTTGATTTACAAGCATTTGTCTTTTTTTACCTCATTTTAACCCTTATTGTCTGACATTAAAAGAGGAAGGAAATCACATATTTTTTTGTTTTTTTACAGCAAAATATCGGGCTTCTTTTCGGCCCGCAATCAAAAATTTGTTCGGAAGTACCTAGAACACCTTTTTCGATACTTTTTTTACTCATTTTTTTGCACTTTTTCTCCCTCTTTTTATCAGTCTTTTAAGTATATCAATTATATATCTTTTTTTGTCCCTCTAGTACCAATTTATTTTTTTACTTTGTGATAATAAAAAAATAAAAATTTTTCTTCTTATGCTGTAAAATGTATTTCTACTGCAAGGTATATTCTTGATTAGACTTATGTAATTAAACGTCTTTTTCTTTTGTTATTGCTAATAATAAATATTCGTATAAATCCCCTGCTACCTTTTTTTGCTGTTTCCTCAATCAAGTTACACTTTTCGCTTAACTCTAATCTTTTTTTATCGCTATATCTTCAGTAGGGCTTGCAGTACCGCTTCCCTTTATTTCATTTGACAGGTCAATAGACTTTAAAGGATTTTTCTAAGTTTTTTTAACTCTTTTTTTCCATTCGTCATATTGTAAGCAAAAAGTAATATAACTCTCTAAATCTTTTTAGAGCTTATTTTATATTTATTTATATTTAAGTCTCTTACTTTCATTCTTCGCCCTTTCTGTTAATGTATATCGTATAAAAGTATATTCACAAAAACCATAACCCATTGCATCTACTCCGGTATATATACTTTGTTTATCTAACTGATATCCTTGTTCAAGCAACTTGTTATTTATTTTTCGGTTCTTTTTACCCATGTACTAGCCTTAATTATTTCAACTTCTTCAATCGGCTTTTTCAAATTTCTTGAACAAGTATATCTTTGTTTATAAGGGTTATCACTATTCCTAAAGGTTTCATTGGTCTCTTTTTATAAAATATTCAGCTAAGCCGCTATAATCTCTATCAGGATATAAAGGGGTTAGATGTATACCACCATATATCCATAATCTACTCAATACCTTAGATATATTGTCTATATCATTTATAACGATATGATGATGTATATTTTTTTATTCTCCCATTCTGTAGCCATTATATATTTAAGCTCTATGCCATGCTTTCTATATTCTTTTCTTAGCTTTTTCAAAAAAACTTTTTTTAATATATACTTTGACTTTTTCAATATCTGGACGCATCTCCGATTTATATGTTAGTGTTAAATGCCAGTCCCCTTGTTCAAAATTATTTATCATCAATCTTTCAAGTTTCTTTTTTTAGCTTTTTCTTTCATTTGCTCTTTTTTTAAACTTTCATCACTTGGCTTTTTCTCTTTTTACTCCGTTTTTTTCTCCTTTAACTCCATATCTTGAAGTATGATATTTTTTTAACCTCTATTCTGTTTCCATATATCCAAGTTTTTTTAATATACATATTTCACATACTCCTTTATATAATAGGTCTAAAGTTAAAGGCTAAATCAAGTTATAAAAGGGATATTTTTTTCCCTTTTTATTTTTTTATGTTTCTTCTATATTAAATGTATTTTTTTGTTTCGTGTTTCTTCTATATAAATATGTTTTTCTTTTTTTATATTTATTTTTTTGCTCTTTTACGCTGTAATGCACACTTATCTGATAAAGAATATTCTTTCTTGATTTCTTGGTCTGCTACTTTCTTGCAATCACATATTTCTCCTGGATCTAAATTATTGCCACAATATGGACAAGTCCTGTAATATCCCATATTTTTTTCCTTTCTCCTTATCTCTTTTATTATTTTAAACACCTAATAAATTACCTCTATATCCAATGCCTTAGAAAAAAACCATATTCTATGCAAGCACCTTTTGACTTTTTCCAGCCTTTAAGTAGATGTATATAATCTGATTTTCCAAGCATTTCTAAGCATATATCTATATATTCATCATAATTACCGTTTTGATATACTTCTGATAGTTTTGCAGGGTTTACTATTTTACATTCAGGATATTTATATTTTTAAATATTCCTCTGCTGCTTGAAACTGACCTTTATAGTCAGGGTTATCTGTTATCGGTCCACTTATGTATATTCTCATCCTTTTTACTCCTCTTTATTTTATTATCAATTACAGTTGCAAGTAATATCACAACTGCTTTCATATGTAAGCTACTTGGAGCATTTATAATCTTTTTTTAAGCATATCCACATAAACTTCTTCCACCGTCATTTTTGCTCGAATATATCTTTATCTTTCTTTTAGCCCCTTTAATAAAAATCAGTGTTACTGTATGTCTTACTAATTTGATGCAATATATCAATATGCTCTTTTTGTAGCTTTTATTTTTTTCCGTTATGCTCTGTTAATGGTAATTCAAATAACTTTTCTATATTATCCTCAATAGTCATCTTAGCAACCTCTTTTATACCACTGTATAAATTCATCTATATTATTTTCTGTATATACTTTGCACTCATATCTATATTCTATTTCAAAAGACCACCCATATTCTTGAATGAGTTTTTATACAAATATCAAGTTCTGACTCATTCTCCATATCATCAAACTCTTTTGCTCTCTTGCAACGAATATCTATCCAATCAAGGTCCTCAAAATCAAAACTATATATATATTCGTCATTCCTCATTTGTTTCTTTGCTTCATTTACAGTATCAGCAAATACTAAAGAATTTCCACAATCATCTGTAACATCACTTAAAATCCACGCTTTCATTTGTCATTCTCCATATACTACATCTTTTTTTCTTTTTGCAACTACTTACTAGCTTCATTTAATCTTTCTATTATTTTTTTCTTCTTCATCACTTAATTCCCAAGTTATTTTTATCTACATTTACATTATCAGTATTTATTTTTAAATTTATTAGCTACTGTATCACTAATTAAAAATCCATCACCATACAACTTCTTTTTTTCTTCCTTTTTGTGCTTTCAAGCCCTTTATAAAACAACATTCTTTTTTTCATATTTTTTTAAATCCAACCCATTATTTACATATTTACCAAGTGTAGCCGCTGTAATTACATTTATAGGATAATTGTATTTTTACTCTATTAGTTTCCTTATCCTTTTGTACTTGTTTTATTAACTCATTTAATTCTGGACATAGTCTAATTTTACAAGTATCTAAATTTGTTACAAATGACGTAGATACTTTTTGCTCCATTTTTCATATACAATTCTTGCTCCTACAACAATATGAGTAACCCCCTTAACATTAGCACTAAATAAGGTTAAGCCGGGGGCAAATAAGAAAAAAATTTTATATTTTTTTATCTATATAAAAATTTTTTTGTATTTTTACTAAAAAAATAGAAAAAAAGGCGGATTGTCTATAACAACACAATTATCTGGATAATTATAATTTTTCATAATCTCCACCCGGATAAAAATGGTCTTACAACTACCTCTACCTCACTTAAATCATACTCTTTTATTACCCAATCCTTTATTGCTTGATATATATTATTAGGTGTATAACAATCATCAGTTGTTAATTTATGTTTAAATTTTTCTACAAATTCTTCGTAAATTTCTCCATGTGCCATACACATTCTTCTCCTTTAATTTCTCAATTTATCCATTTAATAACTGTGTCGCCTTTAAAACCTTTCTCCCATACAAACCACGCATAAGCCACTGCACTTGAGGGATATTTATCAAAATCACCATTCATGGCACAAATTAGTCTTGATGAGCTTACATATATTATTTTGGGGGGATTTTCAATAAAGAACTGTTTTCTTGATTTGCTTTCTAAAAATTGCAATTTTAAAAACATTGCAACTTTTCTTCCATAGTCCACAATTTCCAAACCTTTTTTTATAAAATTCAGAGCATACTTATAAGGTGGGTTAGTTATTATATCCCCCTCAAAATATTCCATTTCATCTTTCAAAAAATCAAAAGGCTTATTTATCCCAAAACCTCTATATACCAAATCTGTACTTATTACTGTATATCCATGTTTTTCAATAACTTTTGATAAATGTCCCTCTCCGCAAGCACACTCCCAAATAACTTCGTGAAATTTTTCTTGTTCTAGCAAAAGTTCGGCTGCTTTTGGCTCTGTCGCATAATAATCGTGTATCTGTCTTTCTTTATCTGTATGATTTGATGCTCCAATCATTTTATAAATACTCTGTCTATTTCCGTTCCAATATTTCATATTTTTACCTTATAAGTTTTTTAATATATGCACTATCACATCTTTAGTCCAACCATTCCCAAGCATCTTATATCTCTGATTATCACTTATAGGTTTAGAGTTTACCTCTGCTGCCGTATAGTTATCAGGTAAGGTCTGCAACCTCTCACATTCTATAGGGGTTAGTTTTCTTATATACCCCTCTATCAAAATTCCATGTCTATCTGTAGCTGTTAAAGTGTAAAACTTCTGCCCGTCGCTAAATCTAGCACCATTTTGTCTTTTTACTACCCTATCAGGGGCTATGCAGCCAAACAGATATAAACCTGTTTTTGCTCCTAGCCCGCCTGCTTCTCCCATTAAAGTAACCGACTTATTTTTTTATGTAATATATCCTATTTCCTTGACTGTCTTTATTAAAATATCCTATCTTTCCCGCTTTAGTTTCTCTCTCTAAAATTTCCAAGGTTTTATCAAATGGAACTATATATTTACTTAACCATTCAAATGTAAAATTCCCTTGCCAATTGCCATATTGTCTTGCTGTTTGTGTTATAGCCTTGTCCTTATCAAAACCTATATAACTTTGCTTGATTAAATATTCTCCATTTTGTTTAAACCATTCACACCAATTTTCTTTTGCCATATATTTAACATCGGTATTTTCATGCACTATATCCTTTAAAAGTATGCCTTTATCCTCCAGCAGCTCTACATTTTCTATATTTGTCCAATAAAGCCTTTTTCTTCTTTGGGCGGATACTAAAGCCGAATCAATTTCTATCGGCTCGACTCCTAAGTAGCTACTTATTATATTTTTGATATTCTTTTTTTCATTCTCACATTCTCGAGTAAAAAAATTTTTATTTCGGGATTTAAACTTTTTATATGGCTTAATATATCCAAATATTCAAAAAATAGCTTACTCCGTTCATCTCCAAAGTTTAGTCCCTTACCTGCAAAACTAAATCCTTGACAAGGACTGCCACCAATAAGTAAATCAATCTTACTAAAATCAATATCCCAATCTCTCCACCTTTTTATATCTCCAAGATGCAAAATGTCCTCAAAGTTTTTACTTGCTACTGCTATAGCATATTTATCTATCTCGCTGGCATAGTATTTATCTACCTTTATACCTGCATCTTTTAAGGCTAATCTTCCAACAGCCATTCCGTCAAATAAACTTAATACAATCATTTTTAAGGAGCTTAGAACGTTCTTTGTGCTGGCCAGCAAGCTCTATCTCCTTTCTTTTATTTGCTATTTGTTTTTTTCTTTTTCTGCTGCTATTCTATCCATTTGTCTATCTAGCTTTTTACCAATAGTCTTTTGTATTTCATCTTCTTTATCTCTTTAATCTTCTACTCAAGTTCTATTGTTTCCAAAGTTTTTATAACTTCGTTTTCCTGTAGATTTACCGGCAATATTACCACTGTATATGTTTCATCTATACACACAAAAAGCAAAATTTTTCATATACTCCAATAGCTCCTAAAGTACAGTTAAATTCATTCATCTTTTTTAAAGTTTAAAATACCCAAAAATCCTCTTTTTACTATTATTATTTTTTTGATGCACTTGCGTTTGTAAAACTCTTAATTTTTTTCCTTTTCATCAAATACCAAGCTTGTTATTTTTATATCATCATCAATACCTGACTTACTAAATATCGTTGTTATTACTTCATTATCATTTTCTTCTAATATTTCATCATTTTTTTAGCTTTTTAAGATTTCATTTGCTTTTTGGTAAATTTCCAAAAATTTAATCAAAATACCTTTCAATTCATTGCAAAGAGACTTAGCTTTTTATTCTTAGCAGTATTTCTTGTAAACCCAATAAAAAAAATATTCTTCGCCATCTATCTCTCGTTTTTCTAAGTGTGGTAAACTTTGTTGCATAATCTTTTTTTAGCTTTTTTTCTAATTTATCTAAATTTAATATCATTTTATCTCCTCCACAATTTTTCTCTATTTTTTTACCTCTACTCTTGGCTCATTATCATCATTTACATATAGTTTTTGACAAGTACAAGCTACTATCTGTGCATCGTCTTTATAAGCTAAACCATTTAAACTATCTAAAATTATTTTTATAATGTTATCTACATCAGGCTTTTTGGTAGGTAGCATCTCACCTTTAAACATCAAGCCCTTGATATATTTAGGCTTACTAGGTGGTATTTTTATAAAATGCTGTTATCTGGACATATAAAGGGACTTTATATTCAAATTTAAAATTCTTGTATTTTTGCCTATAAAGTAACTTTATATAATTCTCATAATTTACAGTCTTTTGAGGGGTAAAAGCTCTGCTTGCTCCCTTACCTGCTCAAGCGTAATTTTTGAAGCTTCCTGCATATTCTCTTTTAAATCATCATTCCACTCAAGTGTTCTCATACCTTCCATCATTATTCCTCCATTCATTCTACGCAGTTGTCTATTCATCATTCAACTTCCCTAATCTAAGCTTAACTAGCTCTATAACTTTCTTATACTCTTTTGCAAATTTGTTTTCATCGTGAGTTTTTTTGACTGCTTTCTCAAATTCTTCTATAGTTCCGCTAAAGCAACCTCTATTACATTCTATTCCGTTCTCGGTTCTATAAGCTGTAAAAACTCCACATTCCGAACCTATAGGATAGATAACTATATAATCGGTATTGCCACTTACTTTAGCATTGCCACTTACTTTAGCATTGCCACCTACTATAGCATCGTCACCTACTATAGCATCGTCACCTACTATAGCGTTGTCACTTACTGCAGCATTGTCACTTACTGCAGCATTGTCACTTACTATAGCATTGTCACTTACTATAGCATTGTCAGTTACTTTAGCATTGTCAGTTACTTTAGCATCGCCACTTACTTTAGCATTGCCAGTTACTCTAGCATTATCAGTTACCCAAGCGTTGCCACGATGAGATAAGTTTTTTTCGTTTTCAACAAAACCTCCGAGGTCTCCTATCTTAACGTCATGTTCGGGTATATCAACTAAAGCTCTAATTCTATATAACTTCTTACCCTCCACCTCTATGATTTCATCTGTTAATTCGTATTTTTTCATTTTTATCCCCTTTCATCAATTTTTAAAACGTTCATAAAAACGTTAGGTACCAGTGTACCTGTAAGCAGTACCACTCTATATCAGCTTCTTTTTTAGGGTGTCTATTTTTTTCTTCTTCGTACCTAAAACTGGAGATAGTTTAAGGTCTTTTAAAAAATCCCACGTACTCTCTTACCTTATCATCCAATGTTATTACTGTTTTCATTATTTATTTTCCTTCCTTTATTCAGGTATAAATACATAATCTGCATTTTATGCATTTATTTCATATAGCCAGTTGTCAAGTGTTATCTGATTTGGATCTGTCCTATCTTCCATCCACCATTTATAGACAGCTTCTCCATCAGTCCAAAGGCTAAAAAGTTGTCTCTTTTCCTCTTTCTTTCCTTGCTCTCAGCATTCTCTCAAAAGCTTTGATGTAGTTTTCTTTGAACTTTGGAAAATTAAGTTCATCTCGCTTCCTTTCTGACTTTCTCGCCAAAGGGCATAAAATACATCCCACACGACTATAACCCATATCGTATAGTGGATTATAGGACACTTTGTTTTGGTGAATATATTCCCACACTTCTTCATTTGTCCACTCGTATATAGGATTTACTATTAGTCTTTTGTTTTTCCTTGCTTTTGCAACAAATGTACAGTCCCACACAGGGTCTTGCTCCTTTGCGTTTTCAAATACTTCTTGTATATGCTCTAAGGAAAAATGTTTTGATTGTGATTTTTCAAAAATAGAAAAGTCACCTCTTCCGCTTCGTTTTTTTGACTCAGCTCCTCTGACTCCAACTGCCGTTATTCTCTTTGGTGTGGAATTTTCCTTAAAATTGCTACAGCAATATCTCACAACTCTGGTAGGTGGCATACCTTTTTGTTCAATCAAGGAAAACATATTAACTGGCTTACCTTTGTATATGGGTCGCGTTCTACTTGTTTTTATTCCCTTTTCTTTCAAACGCTTAAAAACTTCACTTACGTGTTTCATTGTTTGAGGAGCGTCTACTGTTGTTGTACTGTATATTGCTTCAAACTCGATGTTTGCTTGTAATGCTAAGTCAAGCATTACGTCACTGTCTTTTCCGCCACTATAGGCTAATATAAGCGGCTTACTGTAAAAATCTTCCGAAATCTTAGCTGCAGTCTTTAAGATTTCTATTGACTTATCAATTTTATCTTTTAACATTATTTCTCCCAATCTCCTTTTAACATATCGGCTTTTATTAGCTGATATATAATATCTATAGGCTCTATATAACTACGATACCTACAGTTTGGTCTCTCGTGTATCCTTGGGTCATCGTCTCTCCAGTCTTGTTCCCCAAACAATATAGGGCTTACAAAAAGCATTTTGCACCCTCTTGATACACATAAATAATAGCATCCGTTCTTGCCGGCTTCTCCCTTACACAGTCTAAAGCCGAATTTTTTTCAAATTCTTTTAAATCCACTTTTTGTCATAAATCGCTTTCTCATCAAGAAACTTCTTTCCTTGCTTTTGCTTTAGATTGCGCCTTTAAAGCTCTCCATAACGAAATATCTTTGTCTAAAGATTTGTTAAATGGATTGTATCCATATATGTTTACTATCAATAAATTACACCCAGTCTTTTTGCCGCTGTTATAAAAAAATATTTCTTTTTAATATCTTCTGCTTCTTTTTGCTTTTTCAGCCTTTGACTTTGTAGTTTTCTCATAAGAAAGATGTAGATTTATTTTTGGTGCTTTTTCCTTTTTCCACTTACAAGCTGTTTTTAATATCTTAGCAGCTTGTTTTTCTATTTTTTTCTTTAATATCCATTTTCTCTCCTATTCGTAACAAATATATGTACGCCCTATTTTTTTATATACTCCGCTACCTTGTTTAAATTGAGCCTGATATATACAGTTACTAGGCAATTGCGAGCCATTTTCTAATAAATACTTTGCTATTTCTCTATTTTTTTGTGTCGGCTCTCTGTAATAATTACCGTCTTTAGTGCAGGCATATTGACCTCTCTGGAATACTACTTCTTTTATAGTATTAGGAAATTTACTGCTTACTACACGATTAAGTACCACGCTTCCAACTGCAAGCTGTAACTCATCAGAGTAGCTTTGTGCTTCTCCACAAATGATATGAGATAAAATCTCTAAATCTTTTTCACTGTAGCTATTACTAGGAGTGCTTAACGGGGGATACTCCTTTAAAGCTTCTTTTGGGATTTCTTCATTTTGTACACTATCTAGGCTCTGTTCTATACTTATAGGCTCACCGGCTCTACTTGTTATAACTGACTTATAGCAAAAGTATCCAAGTGCTAAAGCTTCTATTATTACCACAGCAATAAGACCTTTTTTCAGTTTTCTAAGACTTTTTAGTTCTTTTCTTCTCATTCTTTGCATATCTCTTGAAAACTCTAGCTTTGTAGCTTTTATGATGTGCTTATTAGCTTTATTCTCAGCTTTAGCTAGTATTCTTTGATTATCGCTTATGTCTAGCTCTATTTGTTTTGGAATGTACATACTTAACTCCTTTCTACTTCGTTTATCCGTTCCATTTACTCTCCTTTCTATTTTTTCTTCCTCCTACCACATACTATATCTTACAGCCTCATCTCTTGTTATAAAGAAATGAATACCTGCGGTACAC
Organism: uncultured Lachnoanaerobaculum sp.; assembly: GCA_916439265.1. Taxonomy (GTDB): domain Bacteria; phylum Bacillota; class Clostridia; order Lachnospirales; family Lachnospiraceae; genus CAKAHY01. The sequence continues at coordinate 61,147 of CAKAHY010000004.1, forward strand.
TCATTCCACCTATCGTTATCAAAATTATCAACGCAAACGACTTCACCAATTCTGTAAACAAAACTACTATCATAATTAGACTTGACACTATCAACACTAGCTACAGTGCCGTCGCTGTTTTTCGATAGCTATTACTTCTGCTTTGTCGCATCTACATTTTCTAGTTGTGGCACTTGAACGTTTTGCATCCTCTAGAATTTTTAACTTTACAATATATCCGCCTGCACTTTTATAACCCGTAAAGCTTCCGCTTTCTGGGCAAGCTATTGGGAAGTAAATGAATGCATTTCTAAAGTCTACCCCTCTAAAGTCTACCCCTCTAAGGTCTGCCCTTATAAAGTTCACCTTTTTAAAGAATGCCCCTATAAAGACTGCCCCTCTAAGGTCTGCATTTCTAAGGTCTGCCCCTCTAAAGTTCACCTTTTTAAAGAATGCCCCTCTAAGGTTTGCTACCCTAAAGTTTGCTCCACTAAAGTCTGCATTTCTAAAGTCTGCCCCTCTAAGGTCTGCCCCTATAAAGACTGCCCCTCTAAAGTTCACCTTTTTTTAAAGAATGCCCCTCTAAGGTTTGCTACCCTAAAGTTTGCTCCACTAAAGTCTGCATTTCTAAAGTCTGCCCCTCTAAGGTCTGCCTCTCTAAAGTTCACCCCTCTAAGGTCTACCCCTCTAAAGTTCGCTCTCTCTCCTCCATCTTTTCCTGTTAGCCACTTTTTATGCTTTTCTAAAATCTCCTGCAATTCTTCTTTTGATAAGGTTCTCATTTTTTACACCTCTGCTACATCTTTTCCGACAAACCACGGTTCATTGTCTACTTCTATTGTTCTAATTTCTCCAAATTCTGCGTTTTTTTAAAAAAATTTTTCAAATCATTCATTTATATTTTTCTCCTTTCAGTTTTGCTTTTTTTATATTCACTTAATATTGCAAGTATCAAACCTGTTAAAGTAAGTCCTCTTTCTCTTGCGTTATTAGTCAACCACTCTTTCATTTCCTTTGGCATTCTAATTAAAAATGTGTCTTTCATTTCCCTTTCTCCTTTTTTTGATATAAAAAGTGATAGCACTAATATATAACTTATATTTTTTTATTTGTCAATATCATTTTTTTATATCACTTTTAAATCTTTTATAAATATATCACTATGTTATAATATAGATATAATTTTTAATATATAGGGGGTTACACTATGGCAACTAATAAAAAGCCTTTTTATACTTCGTCTACAACCTATAAACCTTGAAAAAAATCAAAGTTATAGCTGATAGAAATAAGCGTTCTGCAACCATGCAAATTGAATTTCTTATCGAAAACTGTATAAGCGAATTTGAAAAAAACAATGGCGCTATTAAAATTGACGAAAAATCAACTTTAATAGGATTTATTTTTTTAATAATATTAACTTGTTAATACTTGTATTTTTTTCTTTTTGCTTCTTTTTTTCAACGCTTCGTGTATCTCTTGTGGTATTCGGAGCGTTAATTGTTTATCATTCATTTACTCTCCTTTCTTATTCTGACTTATTCCCTGCTCCTAATTAGAACTAAATTTTTATTCCCTCTAAAAAAATCCTTTTTAACTTTATTCTTCCTTCTTTTTGTTAAGCCCTCTATAAACTTTTTCAATCTCTTTCATTTCCTTTTTGTTCCTCTTTGTTAATGTTGACAATTATCTTTTGCCATTTGATTACCTCCTATTTTTTTAATTTCTTTATAAGTTCACTGATTAAAAATACTGTAGCTACTGCATAAAAATCCTAATTCTATAAAATCTTTTTATAAGTTCCATTTTTTGCCCCCTTCATATTGCTTTTATATTTAAAATGAAGTAGAATATTTTTAAGGGATTGGGGCTTTAAGCCCCTCCCTTTAAGATAACTTTTTTATGATATCTATTACTTTGTCGACTGTTTGGGATAGTGTCCAAAGTATAGTGCTTATATAAGCGACTATTTTCAAGATATCTTGAGAAGTTATCTTTTTCTTTTTTCTACTCATTTTTTGTACCTCCTTTGTTTTGTATATTTACATTATAGTAAATCAAATGTACTTTGTCAATACCTTTTTGTAAATATCCAAAACATTTTTTTATTGACTTTTTTTGTATTTTATCTTTTATTATTAAATAAAAGGAGGTATCTCAAATGAATGAACGTATCAAACAAGTAAGAAAAACCTTAGGTCTATCTGGTGAGAAGTTTGGCTCTAAACTAGGCTTAACTAGAATGTCTGTATCTAACTTAGAGGCTGGTAGATATAATCTTACAGAGCAAACAATCAAATCCATCTGTCGCGAGTTCAATGTATCTGAAGAATGGCTTAGAAACGGCACAGGCGATATGTTTATATCTGCCGATAACATTTCTATTGATGATTTAATTACATCTAACAAAGCCGACGACCTCGAACTAGAGATTTTTAAAGGCTTATTTCTCGCTCGATAAAGAGGTTCGCAAAAAAGCCATTGAACACTTTAAAGCTACTCTTCTTGACTAGGCTCTTTGCCTAGTTTTTTCTTTAGTATGCAGCCTTGTAAAAATCCTTTTAGTTTCTGCTTTTCTTTTTTTTCGTATATCTCTAATAATTCATTTAATAATTCTATAATTTCCTTATCTATTTTTTTCATTTATAGTTCCCCTTATTTTTTTATATTCTTTTTTTATGTTGACACTTTTTAAAAAAATAGGTTTAATATTTATATACTGATTATTACTTAATCAATTTATTAAAGTTTTTTTGTGCTTAGCAACTTTTTATTTTTTTAGATTAAGTACCAGCCAAGATGAAAATTTACAGGGTTTTTATTTTTGGCTTTTTTTATTTCCTATTCTTCACATTCTTGGTAGTCTTTCCATTCCTCGCCCCTTATAAATCTTTCTAGCATACTCCTGTATATATGGTATCTGTAATTACACTCTCCGGCTCTTGGCGAGATAACTACTCCAATCTTAAAATTACCTCGTTTCATTTGTTCTCTAATCTCACTAGGTCCACAACCTAGCACTTTGGCTGCTTCATTTACCGTAAGCCTTTCTTTCTTTAGTTCCTGCATATTATTTTTTTCTCCTTATATAGTATTTAGGAATATATTTATAAAATACTGTTGCCCTTTTCCTGTAACTTTAGTTGTCTTAGTAGTTATGTTGTTGCCTGAGTTATCTACATAACTACCCTCTTTAATTTCAAACAACTTCATATCCATAGCCCTTTGAGTAGGGATATTCTTACTTGAGCCACTTTTAATTAAATAATCTCTATTTCTTAGCCACTCAAACAATCTCTTTTGTCCTACATCAATACCATTCTGCTTTAATATTTTTGCAAGCTCTCCTATAAGGATTGATGTCTTACTTGTAGCCACTGCATCGGCAAATAAAGCTTTAGGTTTCATTTCCTCTATTTGTCTGTCTTTTTGCTCCAGTACCTTATGTGCTTCTATCAACGCTAAAGATATAAGTTCATTGCCGCTTGGTACTTTATAAGTTCCTGTTTTTCTTATACTTGGTAAAATCTCGCTTGTTATCCAACGCTTAAACTTTCTAGCACTTTCTAGCTTGCTTGATAGAATTAAACTATATAAACCGCTTTCGTTTATAATCAATAAATCTTGCTTTCCTCCGGGGGTGTAACATTTCGTTACTCCCTTATCTTCTTCATCAACATGATCTCCGATTGCTTTTCTTGAGTTAGAATATCCTAAAATATCCGCTATATCTTTACCTACAAACCAAGGCTCACTGTCCATCTCTAAAAACTCTTATTTCTCCAAAATCTGCATTATTAAATATTTGTAACTCTTTTCATTCTTCTCCTTTCATCCTATGTATCTTTCCAAATATCAAAAGGGGCTACATCTATGGCACTGCATATCTTTAACATCTCATTAGCTTCAAGCTTTCTTTTCTTTAATAGCCTATTTGATAAGTCTATATCCGATAAGCCTATCTTTTTAGCTATATGAGATTGGGTAATTCCCTTTTTCTTTATCGTTTCCCTTAGACAATCTCTAATATCCATACGCTAATCCTTTCTATATAAAATTTAACATTAGTATATATATATTCTTTTTTTGTCAAGCGGTTTTTTTGTATTTTTGTTTAGTTTTTCTATTTTTATATTATCATTTATTCGGTTTTTTTCCGAAATAATCTATAAAAAAATTTGTTGTGTTTTTTTATTGATAATACTTCTGCTATCTTTGCAATAGTTGAATATGATGCACTTCGCAATTTATTATTATCATTTTCATAATTCCATATTGTTCTGGTAGATAAATTTACTTTTTGCAAGTTCTTCTTGTGATAGTCCTCTTAATTTTTCTCCATTGTTCAAGTGTATACACATCTTCCAGCATTAAAATCGCTCCTTTCTTTAATACTCCCCGTATAGCCGTTAGGTCAGCTTTTTTTGTTATTTACCTGCACTTTTACTTTTCACATTTTTCATATATACTAACTACGCAATAAGCAATTATATTAACTAATATAACTATTCTATTCCACTTATTAAAGTTAGTATAAAAAGCCAATAGATTGTTAATAGCAAGTAAATATGCTAAAGTTACACCTCTCATTGTATTATTAAAAGAAATATGCTAAAATTTTTTTATAGCTAGTTAAATATTTCTGGCTATAAGGTACTTGGGGCTTTCGCCCCTTTCCCTTAGCTATCTTTATAGGATACTTTGTATTAGTTTTATAATAGCTATTAAAGCTTGCGACTATTTTTTTACTATTATATCAACTTTATCCTTTAAAGGTAGCTTTTTTTAAATCCTCTAGCACTTTCTCATCTCCTTTCAATTTATCTTACACTTATATTATATCATTCGGTTTTTTTCCGAAGTCAAGTATTTTTGTTTCATTTTTTTCCGAAATATTTTTTTCTTTATTTTTTTATCCTTTTATGATATATATTATATAGGAGGTGAATTATAATATGTTCTCCAAAAAAATTTAAAAATATTTAAGACAAAAAAAGGAATAGAACAATTAGAACTTGCTAATATTTTAGGCAGAAAAAGTGCTTCTACCATTAGTGAATGGGAAAGTGGGAAATATACTCCTAAAATAGGAGTGCTGACGACTATAGCCAATTATTTTAATGTTGATATAGACGATTTAATGAAAATAGATATTGAATATAGCCTTATCCACAATCCAAAGCAAGATACAACAGAAATAACTAATATTTATACACAACTCAATCCACCAAGGCAACAAGTGGTATTAGATACAGCCACAGCCCAACTAAAGGAGCAAAAGGCGGAGGAAAGCAAAGCTTTATCTATTAAAGAAGAAACTACAAAATATAAAGCTAAAAAGAAAAAAAGACTATATACAATAGACATTGTCGAAAAACTGGCAGCAGGCTATGGGCATTATTTAGCAGATACTCCACAAGAATATACTGCTATTATAGATATTAACCCTAATACTTTACCGAGTTATAATTACGCAAGTTTAGTAAGTGGAGATAGTATGCTACCTGATTACGAAGAAGGAGACGTCGTTCTTATAAGCCAAGGCTACGATTTTCAAAATGGTTATGTTTATGCTCTTATATATGAGGATGAAAGCTACTTGAAGAAAGTTTATATAGAAAGCGATTATATAATTTTAAAAATCTTTAAACCCTAATTATAAAGATATAAAGATAAAAAAACTGGAGAGAATCTTGATATAGGACTCCGTATTATAGGTAGGGTTATACATAGTCTTAAGCCTTTAAATGTAAAAAAAATAAATACTAATTTTTTTATATGAAGATTTAATATATACTAAATATGAGTTGGATACTATAAGAGTATTAGGAAAGCTGTAGCTTTCCATAGCATCTTATAATATAAGGATTTGATTATCAACTCCAAACTCAAAAAAATATCTATATTTTTAAAAGTAAACTATAGCATTTCAAAGTAATATAAATTAAATTTAGGAGGTATTAGTATGCGTAATGAATTTGGGAGAGTAAAATTATTAAAAGATTGGAATGATTGGGACAATTATATACATGCTGATGAACATCAAATTCAGGTTCAAGGTAGTGCAATCACTTACCCTTTCCCTGAAATTCTTGTTGACTACGAGCATTCTTGTGCTGAATTTTTATCTACTAGTTTTATGTCATCACTACTTTACTATAAAACTACACTAAAGCAATGTAGCTGTAAAATGTTTGCCCGTACCCATCTACCATGTAAACACATTTATAGACTAGCTGTTGAACTCGGTGTAATTGAGATTTTTAAACGACAACCAAAACATACATTTGACAAAGAGCTATTAAACAATATAAGAAATTCAAGCAATATTGATAATGAGCCTGACCAAATAAAACGCCAAGAAAATGCAAGGAATAAGAAATATACACCTATTTCTATCAACTTTGAAGAAAAAACTGCTACTTTTTCCGGCTCCGGAAACAATATATATCTAACTACTTATGATACTTGCACTTGCAGAGATTATTTTTTGCGAAAACTCCCTTGCAAACACATATATAGGTTACGCTTTGAACTTGAAGAAAAATCAAACCTTGATTAGTAAAGTTCTTTTAATTATCTAATAATAAAAAGTAAAAACCCCTACACTGCTACCAACAATGCAAGGGCGAGCTTATAAAGTCCTAGACGATATAAAAAACTTTTTCAATTCATATTGTATCATCTAGGCAACACCAGTGCAATATCACACAGGTGTTCTTTTTATACCTATTTTTAAAAAGGAGATGATATATATGGCTGCAAAACGAAAATATCCAAGACTAAGAAACGGCTTTGGAAGTATAAGAAAATTAAGTGGAAAACGCTCTAGACCTTATGCTGTATTTGCTCCAAGTAAAGAAAAAAATAAAAAAGGGCAGCCTATTTATGATAAAGCCCTAACCTATACTACAACTTGGAATGATGCTTTTTCAGTTCTTGTCATGTATCATGCCGGGACTTGGAAGCCTTTAGAACCTATTCCTACCGCTATTCCCACTAATCTAAATAAACCAACTATCGAAATACTCGTAAATGAAATTATGAATAAACTAGCTCCTGCTTACTCTGATGATACAAGTATTACTTTTGGCGAAGTTTATGAACACTTTTTTACTTATAAATTTAATAATACAAAAAAGAATTATTCAAAGTCCAGTATGACAAGCTTTAAAGCAGGCTTTAAAAACTGTAAGGCTATCCACAATAAGCCTATAGCTAATTTAAAGTATAGTGATTTACAAAGTATTATTGATAATTCAAAAATTAAAACACGCTTCTAAAGAGCTTATAGTATTAGTCATAAAACAAGTTTTTTTAAATATGCTTTTATTGAATGAATATATAGAAAAAGATTATTCACAATTTTTTTATCAATTAAAACTGCTGATGATGATGAAAAACGGTGTACCTTTTTAGTAATGATGATTTAAAAATTTTATGGAAAAAAATAAGTATAATCATATAGCTGAAATGTTGCTAATAATGATTTACTCGGGTTTTTAGAATAAATGAATATAAAAAAATTTAGAAATCAACTTTGAAGAAAAAAATATTTTTTTAGGTGGTTCTAAAACCAAAGCTGGAAAAAAACAGGATTGTCCCTATACACTCTGCTATTATTCCTTTAGTTGCTAATAGATTAAAAAAAGTACAATGCTCTTTTTATATCTATCCCTAATAAATTCAGAAAAAAATTATGTATAAATTTTTTTAGGTGATATAAAAAAATAGAAAAAAACATACTCCACACGACACAAGACATACATTTGCTAAATTATGTGATGAATATTATGTAAACGAAAATGATAAAAAAAGAATGTTAGGTCATGCTTTTTTTCTGATATAACTAACTCGATATACGGCCATAGAGATGTGGAAGCTTTTAAGAAAAGAAATAGAAAAAAATTTCAGTCGATTTTTATAATATAAAAAGGGGTAGTTACAGCCCCTTTTATATTGTTAAAAATTTGTTATTGATAAATTTAATAATAATAGGTTTTTTTCTCATTTTTTTATATATTCAAAATGCTAATTTCCCTTTAAAATTAAAAGCTTTTTAAGGTTTTTTTGATTATTTTTTTAGAACTTATTACCCTTTAATGCTAAATTAACTTTTTATCCATATTTAAAGAATACAAAATAAGAGCCTTTCGGCTCTTATATAAGTTGAGCATAAACATCTCTCTTGCTAATTCCTCTGTCTTTTTGCAACCAGTTTCATAGCCTCTTTTCTATCTACACCCTTATCTTCATATTTTTTATATGTTCTTTTTATACTTAATTCTTCCCAGCTTTTTTTATAGCCTCATCCTGCACCTGTCTTATACTCTTTCCCTCTATAACCAGTACAAATTCCCTCTAACTCTGTTTTTCTTCACTATCATTATACAAAGAGCCGGCAAGACCTAGTGTAGTCCTAATAACTTCTTCGTGTCTTTTTACTTATCTCTCTAACTAAACTTATTTTTTTCTATCTTCTCCTAAAACTTCTTCTAAATCTTTTTAAGGTTTTTTTAATAATTTATGAGGTGCTTCATATAAAATAATAGTTCTAGTTTCATTTTTTTAAGCTCTTCTAAAATAAATTTTCTTTCTTTTTTATCTAAGGGAAGAAAGGCTTCAAAACAAAAACGTCTTGTAGGAAGTCCGCTTATAGCTAAGGCACTAATTACAGCACTTGCACCTGGAATAACTGTAATTTCTATATCCTTTTCATAAGCTATTCTTACTAAGTCCTCACCCGGATCAGATATGGCAGGCATACCTGCATCACTAACTAAGGCAATATTTTTTTCCCTTCTTTTATTTTCTCTACAAGTTCATAAGCTTTATCTATCTTATTAAATTCGTGATAACTGGTCATAGGAGTTTTAACTTCAAAATGATTTAACAGCTTTATAGTATTTCTCGTATCTTCTGCTGCAATTATATCTACTTCCTTTAAAACTTCTATAGCTCTAGCACTCATATCACCTAAATTTCCTATAGGTGTAGCAACTATGTATAATTTCCCCTGCATACTAAATTTTCCCATATATTTTTAAAATCTCATCTGTATAAGAAGCATCCTCATTGTATACAAACAAAGGACTTTCTATATCTATCCAAGCTCCTCCACCTTTTATTGCTTCTATTAAAAGCAAGTTCGCTTTTTTATCCTTTTTTGAGTGTACAAATCTAAGTCTTTTAACTTCCATTTTATACTTAGCCAAAATAGACATTATTCCTACTAATCTATTAGGTCTATGTACCATATAAAGGACACCTCCTTGTTTGAGTACATAATTTGTAGCATAAATAACATCTTCCAAATTACATTCTACTTCATGTCTGGCTATTGCTAAACTCTCTTTAGTATTTTTTTAAAGCTGATAAATCTTCCATATAAGGTGGATTACAAGTAACTACATTTACACTTTGTGGCTCATAAATATCTTTTTATATTTTTTTAATATTTCCATTTTCAATACTTATTAAATTTTTCTAATTTATTATACAAAACACTACGTCTAGCCATATCCACTATATCATCTTGTAATTCTAAAGCATTTATCTTCTTCGGCTCATATTTTTGCACTCAAAAGTAAAGGAATAATCCCATTTCGGTACAAAAAAATCTATTATCAAACTATTTTTTTCTTTATTTTAGCAAAAATCAGATAATAATACAGCATCTATTCCAAAACAAAAATTTCTTTGAATTTTTGTATTATTTTTTTAAACCTTTTTATTTCTAAGTCATCCAATCGCTCATCTTCTAAAAGAAAAATTATTCACTTGTTACTCCACATCATTATAATTATTTTTTTAGGTCTATTCTTATTATACTTCTTTTTTTAAAGTTCTTCTTAGGTCTTTTCTTGTCTATTATTTCTATACTTTCATCTAAATCTTCTTTTTCATTATTATCTAAAATATCTTCTATTCCCTCATCCAAGTGTTCATCTTCGTAAATTTGCTCTAATCTTCTAGGTCTAAATTTTAATTCAGAAACATGATATTCTAATACTTCTTTTTCATCACGTTCTTTTTCTACTATGACTTTAACAGTCTGTCTAAGCACACTTACAGAAGCAACTACTCCTTTTTTACCACCTTTAATTGAAACTACATCATTCTCTGCAGGTAAATTCCTATTTAATTCTTCGTAGGTATCAGCTTCATTTTTTAAACAACACATAAGTCTGCCACAAACTCCACTTATCTTTTGCGGATTTAATGATAAATTTTGATCTTTAGCCATTTTTATAGAAACAGGAACAAAATCAGATAAATAACTATGGCAACAAAGAGGTCTACCGCAAGAACCTATACCACCTACTAACTTTGTCTCATCTCTAACACCTACTTGTCTAAGCTCTATTCTAACTTTAAATATGATAGCTAAGTCTTTCACCAAATCTCTAAAATCTATACGACCGTCTGCTGTAAAATAAAATAATAATTTAGTATTATCAAAAGTATATTCTACGGATATTAACTTCATTTCTAAGCCATGCTCTAATATCTTCTCTTTGCAAATTTTAAAAGCTTCTTTTTCTCTTTCTCTATTCTCCGATACATTTTTACTATCCTCATCACTTGCCATTCTTATAACATTTTTCAGAGGACTGCTTATACTTTCATCACTAACTTCTCTAACTCCCAGAACAACATTTCCATATTCTAATCCTCTGGATGTCTCTACTATAACCTTATCTCCTACTTTTATATCTAAAGTTCCCGGTGAAAAATAGTATATTTTCCCTACTTCTCTAAACCTAACACCTATTATTTTTAGTCATCTATTCTCCTTAATTCTAATCACTAAGTTCTTCTAAAAGCATAAAAAAATACTCAAATCTATATTTACATTTGAATTTATTCTATCTACTGTAATATCTAAAGTTTCTAAAATTTCAGATATTTTAACCAAACTATACTCTCTTGCAAGTTCGGATAAATACTTATATTCTGCCTTGAAAAATAATATTAGAAAGCTTCTTTTTCTTCACTATAAGCTTTTAGCCGATTTTTAGTAATAATATATCTCTATACCATAATCTCGCAAAATCTATAAATTCTATAATAGACTTTTTCTCTATTCTTTAAAATCTTTGAAAATTCTATTATCTCGGACATCTTAGACTTTTTTTATTTCTCGTAAAATTCTTAAATTTTTCCATATACAACAGTCTTTTTTTCCGGATTTTTCATAAATATCTATAGCTTTTTCCTATATTCCCCCTGGCATAAGTCGCAAGACTATAAAAAAATCATCATCTATGCCATACTTGTTCTTCAAATATTTAAGAATAACATCATCCTTAATATATTCCATATTGAGTTTGACGCATCTTGATTTTTATAGTGTCTAAAAAAACTTCCATATTATCACTAAGTAATATTATTATAACATAAGATGGAGGTTCTTCTATAGTTTTTTTAATATAGCGTTCTGCGCTTCTTTAGTTAGTTTATTAGCCCTCATCTATAATATATATCTTATATTTACTATTAAATGGCCTAGTAGCTGTATCTTTTTACTAACTGTTCTCTAACTTCCGATACCGATATAATATTAGGTTTTTTTCATGTTTTTATATATCTTATATCCGTATTTGTTCCGGCAATAGTTTGTTTACAAGAATGACAAATTAAACAAGGTTTATTCTCTGCTTCACACGTTAATTCGAGGGCAAAAAGCATTTGCAATAGTCTTTTTTTCCCCATTCCTTTATCTCCACTTATAATATAAGCATGGGATATATTATCATTTTTTTATTGCTTCCTTAAAAATATTTTTATTATCTTTTTCCTGTGAAACAATATCTTTAAATGAGAACATTATGCCGGCTCCATATCTTTTTCTATTTCATCTAAACATTCTCGTAAATTTTCATTTACATAGAACTTAGTTATTCCTGCTTCTTTTAATTTTTTTCTTCTGAAAAAAATCTTCTTCATCAGCTAAATATCTACGACACATTTCATCATATCTTGGATTTTTCCTGCATATTTTTCTCTATTTAAAAGCTCTTTTGTAATCTAATTCTATCATCAACAGTCAAATAAATAGGTACTACCTTATTAGATCCAAAAATACTCTACTATTTTCTTATATGATTCTAATGTACCTATTATTAAATAATTTCTACTTTCTAATTTTATCTGACCATCATCTACTGTCGCATAAGACCAATCTCCATACATAGTCTTATAAGTTCTCATTTCTATAAGAGTATTGGATCTTTTAAATTCTTCTAATTTTTTTCTTTTTGTTACAAAATTATAATCTATACCATTTTTCTTCACCTTCTCTAGGTGGTCTGGTTGTATATAATACAATTTTTCTTTATTTTCGTACTTTCTTCATATAATTTTTGAATAAATGGTATCTTTTCCTGTGGCTGATTTCCCCATCACATAATATATCTTTCCCATTTATACCTCTTTCTCCTAATAAACTACAAGTTTATATCCTAGGTCTATATAATTAGAAAAATTTCTCATAATCCTCTTTTTTAAAAATTTCTCCTTTCTTTAACAAAGGTACTCCCGGAGGATATATGAATATATTATTTTCTAATATTCTGTCTATATATTTCTCTAAATACTTCTTTTTTTCTCATCTTCTAAAGTATTTCTTCTTTCACTGATAATTATATTTTTTTATCAAGTCTTTCATCTAAATCTCTAAGTGCAAACTCAAGTCTTTCAAAACCTTCTTTTGTATCTAAGTAACTTGTTAGAGCTAAAAATATATCTTTCTTTGCACATTTCAAATTCTAAATTATACTCTTCTCTCAAAAATTCTTATTAAAGACTTAGCATCTATATCAGAATTTTTTTAATACAAATAAGTATTTTTAGTCTCATCTAAATATTTTTACCTTATAAAGTAAATTTTTTTATATCAAATATTTCAAAATTTTTTTATATTCTTTTTTTCTAAATTCTTTTAAATTTTCTTTAAAAATTCTTTATTTGCTCACTTGCATATTCATTACTGTACCTTATGCAAGCATCTATAATAGAAGTAAATATATATGAAGGTGAGCTGGTTTCAAATATACTCAAATTCTTCTCTATTTCTTCTAAAGAAATCCTATCTGAATTTATATGTAGAAGTGCTGTTTGAGTAAATGATGGTAAAGTTTTATGTAAACTTTGTATGACTATATCTGCACCCATACTAAGAGCCGACATCTTCCTATCTATAAATTGTAAATGTGCTCCATGTGCTTCATCTACGATTAAAATACTCCCTTTTTTATGACAAATATTAGCAATACTTTCTATATCACTTATTATTCCATCATAAGTAGGACTGGTTAAGTATACTGCAGCTACTTCTTCTTTTTCTAAAACTTCTTCTATTTTTTTCTATATCTACGCCAAAAATTTATATCATATAACTTATCTTTCTCTACTTCAATATAAATAGGCTCTATTCTATTAAGTTCTAGGGCATTATATGCACTGAAATGTGCATTTTTTGCAAATACAATTTTCTTATTTTCTTTAGCTACTGTTCTCATAGCAATATGTATTCCACAGGTACTACCATTTACCAAAAAATAAGTTTTTTTAGTTTTATACACTTTCTTTGCATAATTCAATGCTTCTTTTATAATTCCCTCAGGTCTATGTAAATCATCCGTATAATCCAATTCTGTTAAATCTATCTTATATATATCATCTATAGCCTTTTTTTATATATTCAGGCATATTTCTTTTTATGTCCCGGCATATGAAAAAGGATATATATCTGTATCTACATATTTCTTTAGTTTATATCCTAAACTTTCTTCTATATTAAACTTTTTTTATTTTTATTCAATTTTACTAACTACGCTTTCATTTATAGTAATGGCTTTTTTTGAAAGTATACTAATATCACCATTTTTCTCCAATCATACAATTATCTAAATAACAATATATCCCCTTGTCATCTATCATTACTAATTCCAGTAACTCATCATCTCTATTTATATCTCTAAAATTATCATCTTTTATAAGTAAAAAAATCATTTTTCAGGACTAAGTATTGCTATATGCCCTTTTTACCTTGAGTGGAGCTTCCGGTAAATACTCTACATATATTCGGAATAATCTTTATAATAATACATAGTTAATATACTACCATTAAATTCAGGACTAATATTTTTCTCTTTTTCCTGTATTTGTATTTATTCTATTAATTCTACTTCTACTTATATTTTTTTAGAATTATCCACTATCGTACTATAATAAATATATTCATTCACGCTAGTCATAGCTGTAATAGCTATACCATCTTCCAAATATATACTACCATTCATATATATTTTTATTTTTCCCCATCTTTAAATGAATAAGTATTACCATTAATATTAGGATGTTTAGGTTCTACAGCTTTTTATCTTATCTCCTTTAAAATAATAAGTTCTATCATCTATATCCAAACTTCTATTTCTTTCTTCACTTACAACTTCTCCAAAAGTATCTATAAGCATATATTCATTTCCAACAGTACTTATTTTTATATGCCTTATCTATTTTTTTCCCTATAATATTGTTATCTAAAAATCTTTATCTGACCATCTTTACAATAACAAATTTCATTATCGGACAATACAATAAAAACCTGATACATTTGTATCAATTTCTTCTAAATATCCATCTTCTTTTCTAAATCTAAGTAAATTTATACTTCCTTTTATGGAACTTAAATTTTTCTAAATAATAAGTCCATAAAGCAACATCTTCATTAGAATTAGCAATAACCATAGCGGACCTTTGAGAATATCCTGCCAAACTAAGTTCTTTTACAAAAGAATTTTTCTCCGAATATAAATCAATAGAAGTATCTATTTTTAGTCAAAATACCATTTTTTTATTAAAAAGTATAATTATATATACCTTTTTCTAAGTGAACCTCTATATAAAAATATGATCTTTATCAAAAATAATATATATTATCGTCTATTTTCAAAAAAATTCATCTTCTGCAAGTTTTTCCATTATATTTTTATATATTGTTTTGAATCTCCCACATCTATCCAGCCTACTTTTTATTTCTTTTTTTCTTTTTTTCACTTATATTTACTTTTTTTCAATTTTTTTAACTATTTTTCTCTTTTCCTATTGTATCTTTTTAATACTATGTACACATTAAATAATATAAAACCTGCTATTAAAGCAATAAATACAGAAAAAAACTTACTCTGAGTATTTTTTTATAAATTTTACAGTAGAATTTTCTTTTTTTCTTCCTCAGCTAATATACCTAATTTTTTTCTTCTATATCTATAAGAATAGTTAAAAACTTTTTTTGCTCTAATTTATTATCTTCTCTTAAATAAATATCATCTTCAAATTCTCTTACTTCTGGCTCTTCTATATCTGTTAAATCCTTGATACTCTCTTTTATCAAAAATTCTTATCCAAGCCCTCAATAAATTCTTTTTCAGGAACAGAACTTGATCTATTCCACATTTTTTTATATGTTTCTTTTTAAAATAATATAAGCAAGCTCATCTTCCGTTATATATTGTTCTATATCTGACAAAGTCGCTCTATATGTTAATAAAAAAATATCTTCAAAGCTGCTAATGTCTTTTTTTGTCTTAATCCATATATTAACTTTGGTAATAAATCTTCACTTTGCAATATTCTTCTCCTAATTTTTTTATTATATTTATATTTTACCATTTATAGCACTTCTTGTGAATGCGGAAGCCATTTTAATTAATAAAAGAATTTATATTAGCTAATAAAAAGCACATATAATCACTCTTTTCTGCGATTATATGTGCTTCATATTTCAGTAGTTATATGCGTCTATATTTTTATCTAAGCTGCTCTACTCCATCTATAGTCCATACACCATTATTATTTACAACATATTTTCCATCTATTGTAGTATTTATAGCTAAAGAACCATCATTATTTAAATAATAACATCTTTCTTTTTCCATCTTTCGACTTAATCCATCTCCAACCTGTCAACATAAGCCCTTCATTTTGAGTTTTTTCAGGATTTAGATAATACCATTTTCCATTAATATTAGCCCAAGAAGTTCTCATATCTCCATTAGTATCAAATAAATACCAAGATTTAATATTGTTACTATCCAGGTAAGCCCACTTATCTTTAATAAAACCTCCGTTTTGCTCCATCCTCCAGATATTATTTACTTTTATCCATTTTCCACTTATTTTTACATAAGTCTTTTCACTTGCTCTATTTAAGTTTCTTAATGAAACGATACCGAAGCTACCACTTCCACCACCTGTAGAACGATTTCTATTATCAGTATTTACTAGACTTAAAAATGTTTCTCTTAATTTACTAATTTGATTTTCAATTTTTACAACACTATCACTATCTTCTATTAATACTTCTGCTCTCGCAAGTTCTCTTTCTATTGCTCTAAGACTTTCAGTAGTATAGCTATTTTCAGCTAATTGTTGTCTTATTCTTAATATTTCGCTCTCTAATCTGGTTTTTGAATTTTCTATTTGTTCATTAGATACTTTATATACAGCTTTATAACGTTTATTTGTCTTAGCTACATCAATTTCTTTATCCCAACCTACAAAAGTATAGCCTCTTCTTTCTTCTACTGTTGGAATTTCCGGCATTTCAGCTAATTTCACATACTGTCTACTTATTTCACTGCCATCATAATCTTCAAATACTATTTCATAAGTCTTATTATAGTAAACTCCATAAACTGTATCTGTAGATAACATAAAACTTATAAATCCATCTTTTTCCATAGCATCAACTATATATGCACTAACCTTATTATCGGTCTTTTTATATGCCACAACTTTATAATCAGCCATATTTCTATCTTTTTTAGGAACTTCTATACTTACTCTGAGAGTTTTGGTATCTTCTATATCTTTCTCTACCCAAGCATTATTTTCTACTATTTCTTTAACAAGCTTTCCACTTACATAAAAACCTGTTTCCATATCTTCAATTTCTTCTACAGCCTCAGAATCAGTTGCTTTATAAAGATTTCTATCTTGCTTACTTAAATCAAGTCTTAATGCAGTATTTTCACCTTCTACTTTTATTGTATTAAGTATATCCTCCATATCTTCTCTATTTGCACTTGCATACCAAGTATCAGGAGTAGGATTGGTAT
>CAKAHY010000005.1 GCA_916439265.1 uncultured Lachnoanaerobaculum sp.
AATATTATAAAGTTTATGGCTTTTTATAAGTATTCTTGCAAGTATTTCCTTGCCAACTTATGCAGAAGTAACTAAGGCTGATGAACCGTCTAAGGTAAATAAAAGTATAGCAGAGCTAAATGGATACGATGAAGAAACTTGGGCTAAGTTAATGGATAATAAATTAGAGTATGCAGAGATAGATGATTTAGTAAAAAAATTTCAATCCTGATATAAAAAGAAGCTTGGTCTAAATTTAATAATAATATAGCTAATCTGGAAAGAACCTTGGATGAAGTAGCAGTTTCCAGACGAAATATAAATTCTTTACTGGAAGAAGCTAAAAATTCCGGAGATATGCAGTTGAGTACCGTATATGCCGGTCAAATAAAGGGTTTGGATATGATAAATAAAGATTTATTAAAAGCCGGTAAGAATTTGAAAAAGCCTATAACAAAGACTAATGCATCCCTCAGATTAGCAACAAAGCAAGTAAGTTTAGCAGCTAAGGCACTTATGATTAATTATAAAAGTCTTGAAGGACAAGAAAAATTCACTTGTTGAGCTTGTTTCTTTGAATGAAAATATATTAAAGAATGCAAAGTTGCAAAAAAAATTGGGTATTATAACTAATGCTGATGTGGAAAAGGCAAATACAGATTTACTTACAGCTAAGGCAAATCTTACCAATATAAAATTAGAGAAAGAGAAATTAAGAGTAGCTCTTATTAAAATGCTTGGGTGGACAGAAAATTCAAATCCTGATATAGCTGATATACCTAATATTGACCTTGATTATATAGATAAAAATAAATTTAGAAGATGATATAAAAAAAGCGATTTCTAATAATTCGGAATTGGTAAACTTTAGAAATTCAAGAAAAAAAATATCTTCATATTCTAATGAAATAGAAGAAGTTAAAGAAACAGATATGGAAGATAATATAAAAAAATAGATATGACAAGTCTTTATAATAATATAAAAGATGATAAGATAAGCTATGATGCAAGCAGCTTAGCCTATGAAGCGGCAAATTTAGCTTACAAAGCGGCAACTAATAGCAAGTCTTTAGGTATAATTAGTGAAAGTGCTTATCTTAATGCAAAAGTATCTTATACGCAAAAAAAGAGTGAATATGAAGCGGCGGATTAAAACTTTTTAAATGAAATAGAAGAATATAAGGAAAGTTATATTAGAAAAAAATATGGACTATTGCTTTAATGCTTAGGTATTGAAGTGATAGTCTTTGTTTTTGTTTGAAAGTAAAAATTAAGTATACGTTTTTTTATTTTTTTAGTATTTTTCGAGTTTATAATATAATAAAAAAATATATAAATTTTTAAAAATATTAAACCGAATATATATTCGTAAATATAGAGAAAATACCTTGAACATACTTTCGAAGTGTGTTATAATAAAAATAAATAAAAAAAGCTGTTTAAAAAGGTAGGAGAAAGCTATGTCATATAAATTTGTTGTTGGTAGGAGCGGAAGTGGAAAAAAACTAATTATGTTTTTAGAAGAACTTATAAAAAGCTCTTTAGAGAATAAGGATATTTTGCATATTATTATAGTTCCGGAACAATATACTATGCAAATACAAAAAGAAGTAGTTCGACTACATCCTAAGCATGCAACAACAAATATTGATATACTTAGTTTTTAATAGGCTTTGCAATAAAAAAATATTTAAAGAATTAAATATAAATTTGCCTAATATTCTAGATGATATAGCAAAGGCCATTATTATTAAAAAAAGTTGCAAATGATAACAAAAAAAGATCTATACCTATGGAAAGATAAATTTTTCAAAATACGGATTCTTAGATAAGTTTAAATCTCTAATCTCAGAATTATATCAATATGATATAAAAAGCAAGCCAAATTAAAAAAAGTTATAGAAGATAATACCACAGAGAAAAACTAAACTATTAGAAAATAAATTAGGTGAAATAGATTTATTATATAATGCTTTTTTTCGGAATATATAAAAGGAAAGCACATAGTAAGTGAAGAAGTTTTTAGATATTCTAGCTAAAAAAATCTAAGAAAGAGCAAAAAAATTAAAAGGAGCTTATTTAGTATTTGATAGTTTCACAGGGTTTACACCTATACAATACAAATTAGTAGAGATACTTATGGATATTGCATATAAGAGCACTTTTTACTCTATGTGCCGACAGCGCGGATATAGATAGACTAAAAACTTGCAGAAGATGATTTATTTTTATATGACTATGGCTATGTCTAAACATATAAATAACTTGGCAGATAAAAAAATATGATACGTCAAGAAGAGAGTATTTATTTAGAAAATAGCTATATAAGCTCAGAAGCTTTTAAAACATTTAGAAGAGTATTTTTTTAAGAGAAAAGAAATTTAAAAAAATAGAGGTAAACGAAGATATAGAAATTGTTTCTACTAATAATTTAGAAGATGAAGTAAATTTTGTTGTTAATAAAATAAATAATTTAGTTAAAAAGAAAAAAAATATAGATATAGAGATATAGCTATAATAAGTGGTGATTTAAACAGATATGCGGATAAACTTGCAAGTAAATTAGGAGAAGAAGATATACCTTATCATATAGATGCCAATATACAAATTTCTACAAATACCTTTGTTGAATTTATAAATATCTTATTAGAACTTGTTACTAATAATTATAACTACGATAGTATTATGAGATATATAAGAAATCCCTTTGCATCTAAGGACATAAAAAGACTATGAGTTATACTCATTAGATAATTATATGTATATTACAGGAAGTTATTCTTATAAAAAAATATCTAAACCTTTTAAATATATTCCTAAAAAAAATATAAAGGTATAGCTATAGAAAAGCTTAATGAAATAAGAGAAAATATATTAAAAACAAACTGAAAAAAATTATATTTATTGCTAAACCCTAAAAAAAGATAATAAAAAAATACAGATATAGAGATAAATATAAGCAATATTATAGAAGAGTTAAAAAAATATTTTTTTAATAGCTTAGATGTAGAAGAAAAAGTTACTTGCTATAAGCGAAGATTTTTAAGAAAAAAATGCAGATGAACAAAGAGCTAGGGAGTATGGAGAAGTATACGAAAGTGTTATAGACTTGTTTAATACTTTAGAGAATTTATTAGATGGAGAAAAAAATTAAAAAAAGAAAGAATTTATTGATTTATTTAGAGCAGGCTTATCTCAAGTGGAAATAGGTCTTATTCCTTCTGTACTTGATAGTATTTTTCATAGGTGATATTATAAGATCTAGAGGAAGTAGAACTAAAGCAGTCTTTATTTTTAGGTATGAATGAGGGAATTATACCTAATACCCGGAAGTAGGTATTCTCTAATAAGTGATAGAGAAAAAGAATTTTTTTAGAGCAAAAAAATACAAATTAAAAGCTTAGCCAAACTTTAAAGCAAAGTATATATGAACAAAAAAATATTATTTGTATCTAGCTATGACTAAAAGCTAGTGAGAAATTATATTTATCTTATTCCAATACTGATGCCGATATGAAAGCTATAAGACCGGCAGGTATATTAAAAAAATATTAAAGAATTATATACGGATTTATCTATAAAGAAGTTTGAAAAGATAGATAAAAATAAGTTCGTTAAGAGAGTTAAAAGAAGAAATCTTTTCCGCCTCTAATTTAATGTTGGACAATAAGATTCTAAGAGATAGTTTAAAAGATATTATTGGATACTAAGACTATGCTTAAATTAGATAAAATGATGAATTTTTGAGTATGAAGAAGAAAAATATAGGAAAAGAACTTGCAAATAAACTATTTGGTGAAATATTAAAATTAAGTATTTCACGTTTGGAAAAATATGCAGCTTGTCCATATAGACATTTTGTAGAATATGGTCTTAGACTGGACGAAAGAAAAAAATATACTATAGGAAGTGTGGACATAGGCAATTTAGTCCATACCAGTCTAGAGAAAATATTCAAAGATTATATTGCATACAATAAGGAGAAAGAAGGCAATGTAGAAGCTTTTTTTGAAAAAAATCTGGATACTAAAGTTGAAACTACAGTAAATGAAATTTTTAGAAGCTGAAGAAGAAAATAAATATACAGAAGATGCTAAAAAGTATATACATTAAACAAAGAGTGCTTTCACTTTTAAAATTAAACTTGGATATTTTTATTTTATCAATTATCAAAAAGGAAAAATTTGAGCCTGATGAGATGGAATTTTCTTTTTGATATAAAAAGATGATGCCTTATATGATATAAAGCTTGATAATGATAAAAAAATGTATATTTCAGGTAAAAGTAGATAGAATAGATATATATGATTCTTCTAAGGATAATTTGGAAATAGAAGGAGAAAAATGCTAATAGAGATTATTTAGCATTAAAAAAATAATAGATTATAAGACAGGTAGCACTAAGTGGGATACGGATTTAGTAAAAATACGGTTTACAATTACAATTAGCTTTTTTTATCTGGATATATGTATGAAAATATATAAAGAAAAAAATATAAGAAAGATATAGAGCCGGCTGCTATAGTATATGCAGGTTTAGTAGATAAGTTTATAGATAGAAGTAGTTTTTGAAAGTTTATGCAAAGCTAAAGAAGTTGAGCTTGGTAGAGATTTAAAAAGAAGAAGAAAAAAATAAACTTATCCAAAGAACTCTTGTATGGTGAATATAAGATGGACGGTCTTATAAATAAAAAGTGCTAAAATTATAAAGGCTTTGGATAATGATTTATATAATATAAACATGGATGGTATGGAATCTACCATTATAGATAAACTTAGTACAAAAAGCAGAATTTGAAGATGAAAATTCAAAAGATAAAATAAAAAAACTTGGAATTTGAGTTTAGGAAAAAGGTAAAAGCGAGAATAAGAATGTTATAGAAAAAGATAAAATACATGAGATTTTAGTAGAAGCAGGAGAAAAAAAGTAAGAGAATTGGGGAAAGGAATAAGTTCCGGAGATATAAAAAGTAGCACCTGTTTTAGTAAAAAGATAAAGGCTTAAAATTTAGTTGTGAATATTGTGAATATAAATCTATTTGTGGTTTTGATAAAAAAAGATAAAAGGTTATGAATATAAAAAAAGTGGGTAAAAAAAGAAAGTAGAAAGGAGGTTGAAGAATAATGGCTTGGACAAAAGAATCAAGAAGCTGCAATAAATATAAATGATAAGACTATATTAGTCTCAGCGGCGGCAGGAAGTGGGAAAAACAGCAGTTCTAGTACAAAGAATAGTAGATAAAATACTAAATAAAGATTTAGATTATAGTATAGATGATTTACTTATTATGACTTTTTACTAAAGCGGCAGCTTCGAGTATGAAAGAACGTATTAAAAAAAGCCTTAGAAAAAGCCTTGGAAGATTTAGATAAAAAGAAATAAAAGCGAGTATAAAAAGAATAAAAAAAGAAGTATCATTAGTAGATATGGCTAGAATTTCCACTATTGATAGTTTTTTTGTATGAGTATAGTAAAAGAAAATATAGATAAAGTAGATATAGATCCCTCTTTTTAGTATAGCAAGCGAAGAAGATCTCAAGTTATTAAGGGCTGATGTATTAGAAGAATATTTAGAAGAAGAATACGAGAGAGCTGAGGAGGATTTTTCTATTTGTATTAGATATTTTTTTGCAAAAAAACAAGAGGAGATGATGGACTGGCAGCTGCTATAGAAAAAAATCTATTTTTTTATTCGAAAAGTAAATTCGGCGGTGATAAGATTTTTAGAAGATTTAGCTAAAGATATATATACTGCTGATAAAATAGAAGAATATATATTTGATGAGACCAAAAGTATAATAAATAGAGCTATAGAATGTATAAAAAGAAATAGAAGATTTTTGCTGTAGTAGAGGATAGTTTGGCTGAAAGCTTGTATGGAAAGGCTGATAAGAAAAAAATCTACCTTAGGTGTATATACAAAAAGAAAATAATGAAAAAAAGATTGTATAAATACTTGTCAAAAAAAGCTAAAGATATATATGAGGTGAAAACTGCATTAAAAAGACATAAAAATTTCATACTCTAAGAATAAGTAAAAAAAAGTGGATGAGGATATTACTTCTAAAAATTAAAGAACTTAGAGATGAATATAAAAACAGCTATAAAAAAACTATAAAAAGAAAATCTTGATTTTACCAGAGAAAGTCTTGAAGTTGAATATGAATTTTCTTTAAAAACTCAGCAAAAACTCTAGTTAGGTTGACCAAAAGAATTTAGTAGAAGATTATTAGATAAAAAAAATAGAAAAAGAAAATACTGGATTTTTAATGATGTAGCTCTATATGCCTTAGATATTTTATGGAATGGAGATGAAAAAACAGACGTTGCCCTTTCTTATGCGAAAGAATTTAAAGAAATATATGTAGATGAATATCAAGATTCTAATTATATACAAGAAAAAAACTAATAGAAGCTATAGAAACTAATAATATATTTATGGTTGGAGATGTTAAGCAAAGTATATATAGATTTAGACAAGCTAAGCCGGAATTATTTGTAAGTAAGTATGATGAGTACCCGGCTATGATGAGGATATGGAGTCAAAAAAAAGTAAAGGTAGTTCTTTCAGACAACTTTAGAAGTAGAAAAAGAAGTATTAGATAGTATAAATGCAATATTTTTATAAAATTATGTCTAAGGATTTAGGAAATATTGATTATGATAAATTAGCCGCTTTAAATGCAACAGCAAAGTATGAATATACGGATGTAGCCCAAAAAGACTAAATTATACTATATAAATCAAAAAAAGCTTTAGAAGAAGATAAAAAAAGATAAATATTCCAAGATAGAATTAGAGGCAAAATTAATAGGGAAAAACTATTGAAAATCTTATATTATCTAAAAAAACAAATAGAAGATGAGAAGATAGAAGAAATAGACGGAAAAAAATAGTAAAAAAACGAAGATTCTAAGAGATTTGGAATATAGAGATATAGTTATCTTACTTAGAAATACCAAAGATAAAGCAAAATATTATTGTAGATGAACTTAGTAGTAGAGGTATTCCTTGTTATGCAAATTCTAAAACAGGATTTTTTTGATACGTATGAGATACAAAAAAATTATTATCTATGCTAAGTATTATAGATAATCCGAGTTTAGAAATATCTTTATGTTCCTATTTAAAATCTCCTATAGTAGATTTAGATGATAGAGTGATAGCTATTCTTGCAAATAATGAAATATTAAAAGAAAGAGATTTATATAAAAGTATTTTTATATATTTTTATATTTATTTGGGCAAGAAAAAAACCTACGCAGATTTATTTATAAGTCAATATGATAGTTTTGATGAGAATAAAGAGAAAGATAGACTTTTTAGTTTTATTAGGTAAAGAGAATATTGATAAAATATTATTAGCATTTAGGGTATATAGAAACTTATAGAAAAGAAAAGCTTATATACTCCTCTTCATATATTAATAAGAAAGATATTGGTAGAAACAGAATTTATGAATTATATAGCTGCTATGCCTTATGGAGATGTTAGAAAAGCAAATCTTTTATTACTTATAGAAAAAGCAAAATCTTATGAAGAAAGTGGATATACGGGACTTTATAACTTTATACGATATATTTCTGAATTAAAAGAGCAAGCTACGGATTTTTGGCGAAGCGAGTCTTATAAATGAAAATGCTAATACTGTTAGAATTATGACTATACATGCCTCAAAAAGGCTTAGAATATCCTATTTGTATATTGGCAAATCTAGCTACTACTTTTTGGGAATATGGATCAAAAAAAGACAAAATGATTCTTGATGATAAATTCGGTTTAGGTTTTGAATATAAGGATATGAAATATCGTACAAGTAGTGATAGTATTAAAAAAAGACTCATAAAAGATAAAATTAGCGAGGATATGAAAGCAGAAGAGTTAAGGCTTTTGTATGTAGCTATGACAAGAGCTAAAGATTTACTTATTATGACAGCTTGTGGTGAAAAATATAGATGTAGATAAGTATAGAGCTTTGGAAAATATAGAGGGTAAACATTTATCTAAATATTATATTAAGTCTGCAAATAGTTATCTTACTTGGTTATTGATGTCTAAAAAAATACAAATGAAAAAAATATAGACTATATTGAATTTACTTTAGATGAATTGGAACCTTCTATTATGGAAGAAAGTAAAGAATCTGAAACAGTAAAAAGATTTTTATAAGTTTGGATAATAAAGATATTGAAGAATGTATTAATTTTTGAATATAAAGATATAGTAAATACTAAATTACAAAAATAAATTTAGTGTAAGTGAATTAAAAAAAGAAAAAAATCAAGTGGAAAATGATACAGAATTAAAATATCAAGACACTAAGAAAGAAAAAAAACAAGAAAAAAATACTCACCTACAGAGAGAGGTAATGCTTATCATAGATTTATGGATTTGTTAGATTTCTCTTTATTGGAAAAAAAGGTTATAGTTTGGAAGATATAAGAAAAAAAATATAGAAGAAGAAGCTTTTTATGTCTAAAGAAGAGTTAGAATTAGTAGATTTAAAAAGATATAGAAATACTTTTTAAAAATCAGAATTGGGTAAGAGTATATACGCAGCTGCTTTAAATAAGTGTTTATTTAGAGAGCAACAATTCTACATGGGACTTAGTGCAAGAGAACTTGATTTAGCAGATAGTGATGAACTTATTTTAGTTCAAGGTGTGGTAGATGCTTACATTGAAACTGAAGAAGGAATAGTTATTATAGATTATAAAACTGATAAAATAAAGACTCTAAATATCTTAAAAAGAAAGATATGATAAACAATTAGATTATTATGCTAAAGCTATATCTGCCAGTACGGATAAAAATATTATCAGCAAGATTTTATGGTCTTTTGAATTAGGAAAAGAACTTAGATATTAAAGGAGAAATATGGCAAATATAAGTGTATTTGATGTTATAGGACCACATATGGTTGGACCTTCAAGCTCACATACAGCGGGAGCTTGTGCTATTGCTTTATTAGCAAATAAAATGTTAAAAGGTGAAGTGAAAAAAGTAAAGTTTACCTTATATGGTTCTTTTGCGAGAACGTACAAAGGGCATGGTACAGATAAAGCTTTATTGGGTGGTATATTAGGATTTAAGACAGATGATTTAAGAATAAGAGATGCTTTTAAAATAGCCAAGGAACAAAGGTTAGAGTTTGAATTTATAGAAAATCATACAGGAATAGAAAATCACCCAAATACCGTAGATATAGATATGGAAAGTTTTAGAGATTATAAACTTAGTCTTAGAGGAGAATCTATAGGTGGTGGAAAGATGAGAATAGCTTCTATTAATAATATAACTGTAGATTTCAGTGGAGAATATTGCTCTTTGATAGTAAAGCAAAATGATAAGCCGGGAGTAGCGGCGCATATAACAAAGTGCTTGAGTGATTTTGATGTGAATATAGCATTTATGAGATTATTTAGAGAGAATAAAGGCAAATTGGCATATACTATAGTCGAATCTGATTCTGATATAGATTTTTGACATAGAATGTAAGTTGAAAGAATATAAAGATATAATAGATGTAACCATTATACATAAGTAATATTATGATATTTAGTAATAAATGTAGCATATAATTATTGATGTAAAAAGTCTACTATGTCATTAGGATATAAAATTGTATACAATTTACTAAGATATATAAATTCTGTATAAAAAGTTATATTTATACTTCGCTTGTTATACATACAATGTCGCTTTGCTTGAAGGTAATGCAGTTAAAGGAGAAAAGATTAGGAGAAAATATGGATTTTTATAGTGCTAAGGAATTATTAGATATATCAGAAAAAACTAATAGAACTATAGCTGAAATAATGATAGAAAGAGAAGTTAGTGAGTTTGAAATTAGTGAAAAAGAAATTATAGAGAAGATGAGAAAGACTTTCCTTGTTATGAAAGATAGCTGTCATACACCAATAAAAAGAACCTAAAAAAAGTCTATAGGTGGTCTGATTGGCGGTGAAGCAAAGAAACTGAGTGAAAATAAAAATAATTTTTTGCTTTGTGGTAAGTTTATATCTAAAGCTATGACCTATGCTTTAGCGGTTATGGAACTTAATGCATCTATGGGAGTTATTGTAGCAGCACCGACAGCCGGGAGTGCAGGGGTGGTGCCGGCAGGAATAGTAGCTCTATACGAAAGTTTAAATTTAGATGAAAGTATAGTTTTAGATGGTCTATTTACTGCAGGAGCTATAGGCTATCTTGCTATGAGAAATGCGTCCGTTTCAGGGGCAGAAGCAGGTTGTCAAGCAGAAGTAGGTATGGCAAGTGCTATGACAGCAGCAGCTCTAACTATTATGCAGGGTGGAGATACAAGAAAGGCTCTTGATGCGGCAAGTATATGTTTATCAAATTTATTAGGCTTAGTTTGTGATCCGGTTGCAGGTTTAGTAGAATCACCTTGTCAAAATA
Source organism: uncultured Lachnoanaerobaculum sp. (assembly GCA_916439265.1). Classification (GTDB taxonomy): domain Bacteria; phylum Bacillota; class Clostridia; order Lachnospirales; family Lachnospiraceae; genus CAKAHY01. Next base: position 10,400 of record CAKAHY010000005.1, read on the forward strand.
GAAATGTTATAGGAGTTATGAATGCAATTAGTGCAAGTCAATTAGTCCTGTCAGGTATAAAAGCCTTTATACCTTTGGATCAAATGATAGAAGCGATGTATAATGTTGGAAAGAGCTTGCCTTCTTCTCTTAGGGAAACGGCACTTGGAGGATGTGCAACTACAGAAGTTGCTTGTAATAAGTGTAAAGAGATATTTGGATAGGAGATTATAATATAGACAGTATTTAATAAATAGTTTATAATATTAAGTATAATGTTAAAAAAATACTGATAGGAGGATAAAATGGAGAAAACAAAGTTAGGTTTACCGGTAAATATAATGGAAGGGATTTGTTATTTTACAGCTTTATTTGGTGGTATATTAGGTATAATTCTTTTAGCAATATATATTTATTTAAAAGAAGATAACTCAAAATTGAAAACAAGTGTAAAAAAAGCAATAGTTATTTGTTTGATATTTACAATAATTGAATGGATATTGAATTTGATATTAGGCGGAGCCTTGGCTTATGGAAGCTTATCATTTTTTGATGACTTTAAAGTTGGAATTATTGCCTTGTTTTTTTGGTCATACACTTAGATTTATAAACGTTTTTAATTAAAAACAGTAAAAAAACTATAATTTTTCTTGATATTAGGTTTGGGTGCTATAAGTGAAAATAAAGCTTGATATACCTTGTATGGATAGGTTTTTTTAACTAGAATATATTTTGAATAATTATCAAAGTATTTTTTTCTTGACATTATACTATATTTTTTTGCTAAATTTAAGTAGCTTAAAGAAGTTACGACTTTGTTTTTCAAGCAAATATTGCTCCATTATTGCAAGTTTATTTGCATTTTATACCAACGGACAGGTGGGAGCGAAAGCCGCGGGTGGATAAGCTCCACATTATTGATTGAGTTAAGAACTCAAATTTTATAAGTTGATTTGATTTTTATATAGTATTAAGGCGTTTTAACGCATCATCTTGTGAAAGGTCAATAAGAGTACGTGCATATTTGCTACATACGATATCGAAGACAAAGTAATATTTTTATATTACATAGATTGACTAAGACAGATGATACTAAAATCTGTCTTTTTTTATATAAAAAATCAACTCCAATAAATGTGTGAAGGAGTAAGAAATGGAATTACTAAATCAATATAAGGCTCCCATTTATGAAGCACTTGAAAAATTTAGAAAACAAAGAGTAGTACCCTTTGATGTTCCGGGGCATAAAAGAGGACGAGGAAATCCGGAACTAGTTGAACTTCTAGGTGAGAAATGTGTGGGTATAGATGTTAATTCTATGAAACCTTTAGATAATTTGTGTCATCCTGTATCAGTTATAAGAGAAGCTGAAGAATTAACAGCACAAGCTTTCGGTGCAGATTATGCTTTTCTTATGGTAGGTGGAACAACTTCAGCAGTACAATCTATGATACTTAGTGTATGTAAATATGGAGATAAAATAATTCTACCAAGAAATGTACATAGATCAGCACTTAATGCCTTAGTTTTATGTGGTGCTATTCCTGTATATGTAGATATGAAAGTGAATGAGCGTATAGGTATTGCACTTGGTATGGAAGCAGGAGAATTAGAGAGAGCTATTATAGAGAATCCGGATGCAGTTGCTGTTCTTGTAAACAATCCTACATACTATGGTATTTGTTCGGATTTAAAAAGAATAGTAGAAATTGCCCATTTAAGAGGAATGAAAGTTTTGGTAGATGAAGCTCATGGCACTCATCTTTCCTTTGGTGAAGACTTGCCTATTTCAGGTATGGCGGCAGGCGCTGATATGTCAGCAGTATCTATGCATAAGTCGGGTGGAAGTCTAACACAAAGTTCAGTTTTACTTGCCAGTAAAGCTATGGATAAAGAATATATAAGGCAAATTATAAATCTTACTCAAACCACTTCCGGTTCATATTTGTTATTATCAAGTCTTGATATTTCAAGAAGAAACCTAGCTCTTAGAGGTAAAGAAAGATTTGAAAAAGTAAAAGAGATGGCAGATTATGCAAGAAATGAAATAAATGCTATTGGTGGATATTATGCTTACGGAAAAGAACTCATAAATGGAAGTAGTGTTTATGACTTTGATATTACAAAACTAGCTATATATACACAGGGTATAGGTCTTACCGGTATAGAAGTCTATGATTTATTAAGAGATGAATATGATATACAAATAGAGTTTGGTGATATCGGTAATATCTTGGCATATATTTCCATTGGAGATAGAATACAAGATATAGAAAGACTGGTAGGGGCTTTGGCTGATATTAAAAGATTATATAGTAGAGATGGAAGCGATCTTATTTCCGGAGAATATATACAACCGGAAGTAGTTCTTAGTCCACAAAAAGCTTTTTATAGTAATAGAACTATGCTTCCAATAGAAGATTGTACAGGAAAAGTTTGCGGAGAGTTTGTCATGTGTTATCCGCCGGGCATACCTATAGTAGGACCGGGAGAACGTATAACTAAGGAGATAATAGAGCATATTATATTTTGCAAAGAAAGAGGTTGTTCTATGCAAGGAACTCAAGATCCGGATGTTAATTATCTTAATGTTATAGAGGAGGATTAATTGTGGAATTGTGGTTTAGTGAAAGCCATACTGAAAATGTAAAGATAGATTTAAGGTTAGAGAAACAATTATTTTCAGGAGAAAGCGATTATCAAAGAATAGATGTATTTGAGTCTAAGGAACTTGGACGAGTATTAACCTTAGATGGAGATATATTATTTTCAGCGGCTGATGACTTTGTATACAATGAAATGGTAGCTCATGTACCAATGTCGGTTCATCCGAATATAAAAAATGTTCTTATAATAGGTGGAGTTGATGGTGGAGTTAGTAAGGAACTTTTAAACTATGAAGGGATAGAAAGTATAGATATAGTGGATCCTGATACTATGCTTATGGATGTTTGTAAAGAATTTTTCCCTGAAACGGCAAAAGGGCTTAGTGATGAACGAGTTCATGTATACAATGTTGATGGTTTGAAATTTTTAAGAAAATGTATAAATGAGTATGATCTTATTATAAATGATTCAACAGATCCGTTTGGATATACAGAGGGTCTATTTACAAAAGAATTTTATGGAGCTTGTTATAGAGCTTTAAAGGAAGATGGTATCATGGTATATCAGCATGGGAGTCCATTTTATGATGAAGATGAAGCAGCTTGTAGAACTATGCATAGAAAGGTATTTAAGTCTTTTCCTATAAGTAGAGTTTACCAAGCCCATATACCTACTTGTCCGGCAGGTTATTGGTTATTTGGTTTTGCTTCAAAAAAGTATCATCCGATAAAAGACTTTGATGCTAAAAGATTTAAAGATAGAAATATTAAGACATGGTATTATACAACAAACTTACACTTAGGAGCTTTTATGTTACCTAAATATGTCGAAGATTTATTAGAAGAGGAGGAGAAAAGGCATGAGTAGATTATTAATTATTGGTTGTGGTGGGGTTGCACAGGTTGCAATAAGTAAATGTTGTCAAAATCCTGATATTTTTCCGGAGATAATGATAGCTAGTAGAACTAAGAGTAAGTGTGATGAACTGGCAGACAAATTAAGACCTACAACTAAAACTAAAATCGAAACTGCAAAAGTAGATGCAGACAAGGTAGAAGAGGTAGTAGCTTTAATAAATTCATATAAGCCTATTGCAGTTTTAAATGTAGCTCTACCATATCAAGATCTAACAATAATGGAAGCTTGTCTTGAGACAAAAGTTCATTATATAGATACAGCAAATTATGAAGCGGAAGATACAGAAGATAAAGAGTGGAGAAATATATACGAGGCAAGAGTAAAAGAAAAAGGATTTAGTGCTTATTTTGATTATTCTTGGCAATGGGCATACAAAGAAAAATTCGAAAAAGCCGGTATATGTGGTATCTTAGGTTCAGGCTTTGATCCGGGAGTAACGAGTATATATACGGCTTATGCTTTGAAACATTATTTTGATGAAATTCATTATATAGATATATTAGATTGTAATGGTGGAGATCATGGTTATCCATTTGCAACAAATTTTAATCCTGAAATTAATCTAAGAGAAGTTTCAGCACCGGGTTCATACTGGGAAGATGGAAAATGGGTAGAAGTTGAGGCTATGTCTATAAAGAGAGAATATGAATTTGAAGGTGTAGGTATGAAAGATATGTATTTATTACACCACGAAGAGATAGAATCTCTAGCTAAAAAAATATTCCAAATGTAAAAAGAATAAGATTTTTCATGACTTTTGGACAAAGCTATTTGACACATATGAATTGCTTAGAAAATGTAGGTATGTTGAGAACAGATGTTGTAGATTTTAATGGAACACAAATAGTTCCAATACAATTTTTAAAAGCTCTTCTTCCGGATCCTGCATCTTTAGGGCCTAGAACTAAAGGAAAAACAAATATCGGTTGTATTTTTACAGGTATAAAAGATGGAAAAGAGAAAACTATTTATATTTATAATATTTGTGATCATGAAGAATGTTATAAAGAGGTGGGTTCACAAGCTGTAAGTTATACCACAGGTGTTCCTGCTATGATAGGAAGTATGCTACTATTAAATGGTAAGTGGAATAAAGCGGGTGTATACAATGTAGAAGAGTTTGATCCGGATCCATTTATGGAGGCTTTAAATAAGTATGGTTTACCTTGGAAAGTAGTTGAAAAATCCTAAAATAGTTGAATAATAAAGAGAGGATAAAGAGGCTGGGGAAAAACTCTTTTTAGTAGATTGCTAATAAATAAAGTAGAATATAAAACTTGATTTATTATTTTTGCTTTATACTTGTAAAAATTAGTGAGGTACTTTTATAGGAGTTTTTTTACAGTCTCTTCTTGAATATATAAAATATTTAAGTTTAGGTATATAGAATGAAATTATATGAAGTTCCTACTCCTAGTTATGTAGTAGATCTTGCACAGCTGGAAGAGAATTTAAAAATATTAAGAAGAGTATCAGATGAAACCGGAGCAAAAATATTACTTGCACAAAAGGCGTTTTCTATGTTTGCTACATATCCACTTATAAAAAAATATCTTGCAGGAACAACTGCAAGTGGTTTGTATGAAGCAAAATTAGGCTATGAAGAAATGGGTGGACAAGTTCATGTATTCTCACCTGCTTTTAAAGACAGCGAGTTTGATGAAATAGTAGAAATTTGTGATCATATAGTATTTAATTCCTTTAATCAATTGGAAAAGTTTAAAGACAGATGCAGGGGGAAGGAAATCGGTATCAGAATTAACCCTGAATGTTCTACACAAACAGAGCATGAAATATATGATCCTTGTGCCTATGGCTCAAGATTAGGTGTAACTATAGCTAATTTTAGAGAGGATTTGGTAGAGGGAATAAGTGGACTACATTTTCATACTTTATGTGAACAAAATGCTGATGATTTGGAAACTACTTTAAAAGCAGTAGAAAAGAAATTTGGTAAATACTTATATTCCATGAAGTGGCTAAATATGGGTGGAGGTCATCATATATCCAGAAAAGATTATGATATAGATAAACTTATATATTTAGTAAATTATATGAAAGATAAGTATGATTTGGAGATATATCTAGAGCCGGGTGAAGCTGTAGCTTTAAATGCAGGTTATCTTGCTTGTGAGGTTTTAGATATAGTAGACAACGGAATTAAAATTCTGATTTTAGATGCCAGCGCCGCTTGTCATATGCCTGATGTCTTGGAAATGCCATATAGACCACCTCTTAAAGATGGATATGAAGCAAATGAAAAAGATTACACATATAGGCTGTCATCTGCTACCTGTTTATCAGGTGATATTATAGGAGATTATTCTTTTGAAAAAGAAATACATATAGGAGATAGACTCTATTTTGAAGATATGGCTATATATTCTATGGTAAAAAAATAATACATTTAACGGTATAGCTTTACCAAGTTTATATGTTATGGATAAAAAGTGGAGAATGTAAAAAGATTAAAAGTTTTTCGTATGAGGATTTTAAGGGGAGATTATCTTGATGAAAATAAGCGATATAGAAAAATTAGGCTTATATATGCCGGCCGAATTTGGACGACATCATGGAACCATAATGATATGGCCTAAAAAGACCGGGTTCTTGGAAAAAAAGATCAAACTAAAGTAAGAAAAAAATATTTGCTGATATAATAACAGATATAGCTGAAGTTGAGAAATTATATTTAATTATAAAAAAACAGAAGATTTATTTGATGCTCATAAAATTATAAGTGATACTTGTGATGAAAAAAATTAGCTTCAGGTAGGTTGGTTAGTTCCAGATTTAATATAATTAATAATATAAAATATCTTGATTTTTGATACAGATGATGCGTGGGCAAGAGATACTGCCCCAACATTTCTTGTAAATGATAAAAAGTATTGCGGGAGTAAGTTGGAAATTTAATGCTTGGGGTGGAGAATATGATGGTCTTTATAAAGATTATGAAAATGATGCTGCTTTTAGCAGATAATATTTGTAAAGATTTAGGCATAGAAAATATAGATTCTAAAGATTTTTGTACTTGAAGGTGGCTCTATACATAGCGATGGAGAAGGAACCATTTTGGTAACAGAAGCATGTTTGCTTAGTAAGGGAAGAAATCCAAAGCTTAGTAAAGAAGAAATAGAAAAACGTTTACTGAGAACATTAGGGGCAAAAAAAGTTATATGGCTTAAAAATGGTATATATAATGATGAAACAAATGAACATATTGATAATATTTGTGCTTTTGTAGAACCTGCAAAACTTGTTCTTGCTTGGACAGATGATGAAAGTGATCCACAATACACTATGTCAAAGTCTTGTATGGATATCTTAGAAAAAGAAGTAGATGCTAGAGGTAGAAAGATTGAAGTAATAAAGATTAATATTCCTAAAAATCCGGTCTGTGTAAAGAAAGAAGATTTAAAAGATTTCATTTTTGAGGAAGGCGAAGACACTAGAGAAGTAGGTGAAAGATTAGCAGCAAGTTATATAAATTTCTATATTTGTAATAATAAGATAATAATGCCTTTATTTGAAGATGAAAATGATGTTCCGCTATACATACCTTACATAAATTATTTCCGGATAGAAGAATAGTAACTATAAAAAGCAAGAGATTTACTCCTTGGTGGTGGAAATATACATTGCCTTACTCAACAAATACCGGAGTATAAATCAAAATTTTTTGAATAGGAAGATAAATATGGAAAGAAAAGTTAAAGTTGCAGCTATTCAAATGTCTTGTTCAAGAGATATTACAGAAAATATAGAAAAAAAGCGGACAGATTAGTAAGAGAGGCTCATATAAATGGGGCAAAAAAATAATCTTATTACCGGAATTATTTGAAAGACAGTATTTTTTTGCCAAGAGAGAAGATATGAATACTATGATTTTTGCAAAAAAATGTAGAAGAAAACGATGCTATTAAACATTTTTTTCAAAAATTAGCAAAAAGACTTAGATGTGGTTTTTGCCTATAAGTTTTTTTATGAAAAGGATATAAATAATTTATATAATAGTATAGCTATAATAGATGCAGATGGTAAAATTATGGGTGTATACAGAAAAACTCATATACCAGATGATCATTACTATCAAGAGAAATTTTACTTTACACCTGGAAATAGTGGTTTTAAAGTATGGGATACAAAGTATGCTAAGATAGGTGTGGGAATATGTTGGGATCAATGGTTTCCGGAAACAGCCAGAAGTATGGCTCTTATGGGGGCTGAAATTTTATTCTACCCAACAGCAATAGGATCTGAGCCTATATTAGAATGTGATAGTATGGAGCATTGGAGAAGAACCATGCAAGGTCATGCGGCGGCAAATATTATTCCTGTAGTAGCGGCAAACAGATATGGACTTGAAGAAGTTTACCCTTGTGTAGAAAATGGAAATCAAAACTCAAGTTTAAATTTTTATGGTTCAAGTTTTATAACTGATGAGTTGGGAGAAATAATAGAAAGCGCCGGTAGAGATAAAGAAGAGATTTTATATTCGGAAATAGACTTGGATAAAAAAATAGAGAAGATAGATTGGCTTGGGGACTTTTTTTAGAGATAGAAGACCTAAGATGTATAATAAGATAGTAGAGTAAATTCATATAATTATTTGTGATAAAAACATTAATAGTTAGATTTTATAGTTGTAATATATTTGTATTATTGAAAGATAAAATCTTTAAGCAAGTTAATATAGAAAATATAAAAAAAGGATATAAAAAAATATTTTTGAGAATTACTTTTTGACTTAAGCAGTTAAGTTATCCGTATGGTAAAAGGGGATTTGATAGGTGTTTTTTTATTCTTTTTTTATTTTATAGTTATTTTGCTGTGTCTATATAGAGATTTGCTGAAAAAAATAAGTTAAAGAATTTTTATTAGTGATTTATTAAGGATTATTATTAGATGATGTATCAGAAATATTTTTGTATTAATATTTTTATTTTATGGTTGGGAATAGGATTGAAAAAAATAGTAGACGATATCTAGAGAAAAAAATACATAAGAAATAAAATTTAATGAGTATCAAGAAATAAAGGGATAAATTTTAAGTTGAAAATTTACTAGATATTGGATGTTTTTTTGCTTGTATGTACTAAATGAAGTGGCTTTTTTTAAAGGGTGAAAAAAAATAGAGAAAAAGTTTTTGAAAAAAAATGTTGACACTTATATTGGTATATGATATTATATGCAGGTCGCTATCACATAGCGACAAAAAAAGAACCTTGAAAATCAAAGATTAAACAGTACACATAACCCTGAAATTTCTTTAAAAGAAAATTCAAGAATGTAAAAACCTTAACAGTAAAGGAAGATAAGTTGAACTTATGAAAATAAGAGTAGATTTATCAAAGGATAATTGCCAGTGCAATTAGAGAGAGATTAAACTTTAAGATGAGAGTTTGATCCTGGCTCAGGATGAACGCTGGCGGCGTGCTTAACACATGCAAGTCGAACGAAGTGTTTATTCAAAGTTCTTCGGGATAGAGAATAAATTACTTAGTGGCGGACGGGTGAGTAACGCGTGGGTAACCTGCCTCACACAGGGGGATAACAGTTGGAAACGACTGCTAATACCGCATAAGACCACAGCACCGCATGGTGCAGGGGTAAAAGATTTATCGGTGTGAGATGGACCTGCGTCTGATTAGATAGTTGGTGGGGTAGAAGCCTACCAAGTCAACGATCAGTAGCCGACCTGAGAGGGTGATCGGCCACATTGGGACTGAGACACGGCCCAAACTCCTACGGGAGGCAGCAGTGGGGAATATTGGACAATGGGGGAAACCCTGATCCAGCAACGCCGCGTGAGTGAAGAAGTATTTCGGTATGTAAAGCTCTATCAGCAGGGAAGAAAATGACGGTACCTGACTAAGAAGCCCCGGCTAACTACGTGCCAGCAGCCGCGGTAATACGTAGGGGGCAAGCGTTATCCGGATTTACTGGGTGTAAAGGGAGCGTAGACGGCATAGCAAGTCTGAAGTGAAAGCCCGGGGCTCAACCCCGGAACTGCTTTTGGAAACTGCCAAGCTAGAGTGTCGGAGAGGTAAGTGGAATTCCCAGTGTAGCGGTGAAATGCGTAGATATTGGGAGGAACACCGGTGGCGAAGGCGGCTTACTGGACGATAACTGACGTTGAGGCTCGAAGGCGTGGGGAGCAAACAGGATTAGATACCCTGGTAGTCCACGCGGTAAACGATGAATACTAGGTGTCGGGAGGATTAACCTTTCGGTGCCGTCGCAAACGCAGTAAGTATTCCACCTGGGGAGTACGTTCGCAAGAATGAAACTCAAAGGAATTGACGGGGACCCGCACAAGCGGTGGAGCATGTGGTTTAATTCGAAGCAACGCGAAGAACCTTACCAAATCTTGACATACCTATGACAGACAAGTAATGTTGTCCTTCCTTCGGGACATAGGATACAGGTGGTGCATGGTTGTCGTCAGCTCGTGTCGTGAGATGTTGGGTTAAGTCCCGCAACGAGCGCAACCCTTGTCCCTAGTAGCCAGCAGTAAGATGGGCACTCTAGGGGAGACTGCCAGGGATAACCTGGAGGAAGGTGGGGATGACGTCAAATCATCATGCCCCTTATGATTTGGGCTACACACGTGCTACAATGGCGTAAACAAAGAGAAGCGAGCCTGCGAGGGGAGCAAATCTCAAAAAAATAACGTCTCAGTTCGGATTGTAGGCTGCAACTCGCCTACATGAAGCTGGAATCGCTAGTAATCGCGAATCAGAATGTCGCGGTGAATACGTTCCCGGGTCTTGTACACACCGCCCGTCACACCATGGGAGTCAGCAATGCCCGAAGTCAGTGACCTAACCGCAAGGAAGGAGCTGCCGAAGGCAGGGCAGGTAACTGGGGTGAAGTCGTAACAAGGTAGCCGTATCGGAAGGTGCGGCTGGATCACCTCCTTTCTAAGGAAGAGAGTAGGGGTTGTGGGTACTGTTTAATCTTAGATTTAAGAGGGAGAAAATATTCCGGTGTCGATGCGACTAGGGGGCACACCCGTTCCCATCTCGAACACGACGGTTAAGACTTAGTCGGCCGATGGTACTATACTGGAGACGGTATGGGAGAGCAGGTGGATGCCGGATTTTTTAAAAATATAATAAAGCAAAAGGCTTATTATAAAGGGGCTTATAGCTCAGCCGGTTAGAGCGCACGCCTGATAAGCGTGAGGTCGGTGGTTCGAGTCCACTTAAGCCCATGACTACGAAAGTAGTAAAAAGAATAGTAAAGTAAGAAACCAATATGGGGGTGTAGCTCAGTTGGGAGAGCACCTGCCTTGCAAGCAGGGGGTCAAGAGTTCGAATCTCTCCATCTCCACTAGGACTTGTATAAGTCCGAATCGTACCTTGAAAACTGCATATCAAACGAGATTAAGAAGAATGAAACAGTAAAATGGAATTGCGTATTAGTAGTGCAATACCATTAATTCATTTATCTTAGACATCCGAGGTGATAATAACGAGAGTTATTATCCAAACAAACTAAAATATTGTAAACACAATAAAAAAACCAAACCGACCAACAAGATACACGCTAGTATCTAAAGATTATCCTACCGCAAGGATAAGAGTTGGTTAAACATAAAGAGCGCAGGGTGAATGCCTTGGCACTAAGAGCCGAAGAAAGACGTGATAAGCTGCGAAAAGCTACGGGAAGAAGCAAATATTCAATGATCCGTAGATATCTGAATGGGGAAACCCACTTGAGAAGACCTCAAGTATCCATGCCTGAACACATAGGGTATGGAAGGGAACCCGGTGAACTGAAACATCTAAGTAGCCGGAGGAAAAGAAAGAAAAATCGATTCTGGGAGTAGTGGCGAGCGAAACCGGAGGAGCCCAAACCTATCTGCGTGCAGATGGGGGTTAAGGACTGCAATAAGTTATCTAATAGTTAGTAGAAAGGTTTTGGAAAAGCCTACCAAAGAGCGTGAGAGTCGCGTAAATAAAAACGAGTTAGAGACAAGCAGTATCCAAAGTACCACGAGACACGAGAAACCTTGTGGGAAGTCGGGGGGACCACCCCCCAAGGCTAAATACTACTTAGTGACCGATAGAGAAATAGTACTGTGAAGGAAAGGTGAAAAGAACCCCGGGAGGGGAGTGAAAGAGAACCTGAAACCCTGTGTTTACAAACTGTGGAAGTGCAATACTCAGTAAAGCACAACCGCGTACTTTTTGTAGAACGGTCCGGCGAGTTACATTTACTGGCGAGGTTAAGCACTACAGGTGCGAAGCCGAAGGGAAACCAAGTCTTAATAGGGCGAATAAGTCAGTGGAAGTAGACCCGAAACCGGGTGATCTATCCATGTCCAGGTTGAAGTTTTCGTAAAAGAGAATGGAGGACCGAACTCACATCCGTTGAAAAGGGTGGAGATGAGGTGTGGATAGGGGAGAAATTCCAATCGAACCCGGAGATAGCTGGTTCTCCTCGAAATAGTTTTAGGACTAGCCTCGTTAGAGTCTGCTGGAGGTAGAGCACTGAATTTTTGCGGGGGCGTCAAAGCTTACCAATGAATATCAAACTCCGAATGCCAGCCAGATGATTAACGGGAGTCAGACTACACGAGATAAGTTGGGTAGTCAAAAGGGAAAGAGCCCAGACCTACAGCTAAGGTCCCAAAGTATGTGTTAAGTGGAAAAGGATGTGGGATTTCGAAGACAACTAGGATGTTGGCTTAGAAGCAGCCATACATTCAAAGAGTGCGTAATAGCTCACTAGTCGAGAGGTCCTGCGCCGAAAATGTCCGGGGCTAAAACACAACACCGAAGCTTAGGAAGTAGAAATACTTGGTAGAGGAGCATTCTTACAAGCGTAGAAGCTGTATCGGAAGAAGCAGTGGAGAAGTAAGAAGAGAGAATGCCGGAATGAGTAGCGAGAAAGAGGTGAGAATCCTCTTGGCCGAATATCTAAGGTTTCCAGAGTAAAGCTGATCTGCTCTGGGTAAGTCGGGGCCTAAGGCAAGGTCGAAAGACGTAGTCGATGGACAACAGGTTTAGATTCCTGTACTGCATATAATCAGAACTGTAGGGACACAGAGACGTAAGCGAACCCGGGAAAGCAAAGACCGGGGCAAGCGAGGTATCCGTATGGTAGGAAAAACCGCCATGCAAGGAGAAAGCGTTATGCGAAGCGAAAACAAGTAGTGAAGTCGCTAAAGGAGCTGTCAAGAAAAGCTGCTATTGTATTATATGTACCCGTACCGTAAACCGACACAGGTGGATGAGGAGAGAATCCTAAGGCCGGCGGGAGAAGCATTGTTAAGGAACTCGGCAAAATGACCCCGTAACTTCGGGAGAAGGGGTACCAAGTGAGAGCTTGGTCACAGAAAATAGGCTCAAGCAACTGTTTAGCAAAAACACAGGTCTATGCGAAACCGAAAGGTGAGGTATATGGGCTGACGCCTGCCCGGTGCTGGAAGGTTAAGAGGAGATGTTAGGAAACGAAGCATTGAATTTAAGCCCCAGTAAACGGCGGCCGTAACTATAACGGTCCTAAGGTAGCGAAATTCCTTGTCGGGTAAGTTCCGACCCGCACGAAAGGCGTAATGATTTGAGCACTGTCTCGACAATGCACCCGGTGAAATTGAAGTACCAGTGAAGATGCTGGTTACCTGCGCCAGGACGGAAAGACCCCATGGAGCTTTACTCTAGTTTGATACTGGGATTCGATAATACCTGTACAGGATAGGTGGGAGACGAAGAGATATGGACGCCAGTCTGTAAGGAGTCACCGTTGGGATACCACCCTTGTATTATTGGATTTCTAACCCTATGGCCGTAAGCCGGTCAGGGGACAATGTCAGATGGGGAGTTTGACTGGGGCGGTCGCCTCCGAAAGAGTATCGGAGGCGCTCAAAGGTTCCCTCAGAATGGTCGGAAACCATTTAAAGAGTGCAAAGGCATAAGGGAGCTTGACTGCGACACTGACGGGTGGAGCAGGTAGGAAACTAGGACTTAGTGATCCGGTGGTTTTACGTGGGAAAGCCATCGCTCAACGGATAAAAGCTACCCTGGGGATAACAGGCTTATCACTCCCAAGAGTTCACATCGACGGAGTGGTTTGGCACCTCGATGTCGGCTCATCGCATCCTGGGGCTGAAGTCGGTCCCAAGGGTTGGGCTGTTCGCCCATTAAAGCGGTACGCGAGCTGGGTTCAGAACGTCGTGAGACAGTTCGGTCCCTATCCGGCGTGGGCGTAAGATATTTGAGAGGAGCTGTCCTTAGTACGAGAGGACCGGGATGGACTGACCACTGGTGTACCTGTTGGGTAGCAAGCCCATGGCAGGGTAGCCAAGTCGGGAAGGGATAAACGCTGAAGGCATCTAAGCGTGAAGCCCACCTCAAGATGAGATATCTCATGCGAAAGCAGTAAGACCCCTTAAAGACTATGAGGTAGATAGGGTCAAGGTGTAAGTACAGTAATGTACTCAGCTGATGATTACTAATAGGTCGAGGGTTTAACCAAGAAGTCGGTTAGGGTTTTAGTGATGAAGTTTGATGTGTAGTTTTCAAGGTATGATAAAAAATACTTTCTACTTTACTTATAAAATAGTATAGTATTGAAGTATAAAATTTTAATATTTTTGCGCGAGTGGCTCAGCTGGTAGAGCACGACCTTGCCAAGGTCGGGGTCGCGGGTTCGAACCCCGTCTCGCGCTCTTTTTATTTAACGGCTTAAGTAAGCCGTTTTTATTTTACCTAGTATTTAAGCCATTTGCAAAGGCTTTTTTTAAAAAGTAAAAAAAGTGTAGTCTGTTTTTCTTTTTTTCAATCTTATTTTTTTCAAAAATATGCAACACAAAAATGCAACACTAAAAAAATAAGGGAGCATTCGCCCCCTATTCTACTAATTCATATTTTTTTAAATCCGGTTCTTTAGTATCCCATTCTTTTTTTATATGCTCCGTCATTATCTACCCAGTAATACATAGCTACATCTTTATCTTTTATATAGCAGTATCTTGCCATTATTCCGTTTTTAGATAAATAATAATCTTTACCATCCTCTTTTATCCATTGGCCAGAAAGCATTGCACCATCATCTTTGTTTAAATAATACCAGTTGTCTCCATCTTTAAACCAACCCTTTATCATATTACCTGCATTATCAAAAACATACCATCTACCACCAATCTCAAGCCACTGTCCTTTTATAAGTATGTCATTTAGTCTATATCTCCAAAAATCACCCTCTTTACTCCAACCTGTAGCCTTACTTTCAAGATGTTTTTTGCATGCTGTATACACGCACCAAGATACAAATTGCTGACACCAATATAAGCCGTTGCCACCATACCAAGCTCCGTACTTTGTAAAGTTCTTATCTCCTACATTTGCTTTTTTATCTTCCAAGTTAGTATTACTTGCTTTTTCTGTATATCCCACTTCGCTTTTTAGCACTTCTACAAATTCAGATACAGTACAAGTATCATCAGAAAATAAAGGATAGCCAAAGCCGTTTATTCGATTTGTTCCACCTACTTCTGCAAGTGTAAAGCTATACTCTTTTATAGCCACGCATCCGCCGTTTCGACTAAAGCTAGAGCCACTAGAAGTGTTGCCCTCTACCGTTTTTATAAAGTATCTATCATTCTTCTTAGACACTTCTATAACTGCCCCGACGTGGCACACACGCCCCATTGTAGGACTGTAAAAGTATATAACACTTCCAAGTTTAGGTTCTTTGCCGTAACAACCCATTTTTACAAAGTAGTCCTTGCCTGTAGGTGTGTACTGTGAGTAGCTACCACACAAAAGCTTTTTACCCTTTATATATGCGTTATCCATAGCTTAGTTCTCCTCTTTCTTATTTCCACCATCTGCCAGTCCTTCTCCTATAACATAGCCTATTACAGTAGCACCTGCCATAATCAGGGCACTTATCTGCGTTGCACTGTTCTGACCGCCACCTAAGGCTACAACAAGCATTGACACAAAGCTTGCTATGGATAGCCACATTTTTCTACTTGTTAATTTTCTAGTCCAATCTATTTTTATTTTTCTCTTTTTTTCCATCTTATTTTCTCTCCCTTGCTTCTAGTTTTTTGTCTACATTAGACCTACAGTCTTTGCAATCTTTTTTCATAGATTTTCATTTGCTCTTGCAAAGCTTCTATATCCTTTTTTTATATGTATGCTTTCACTTTCAAGATTGCTAAGTCTATGCTCCATAAGCTGAAGGCTTTTTTTAAGCTCCTTACGTTCTGCTTTTATCTCGCTTAAGTCCTCATAAATACTATTTATCTTACTTTCTATTCTGGCTATTGCTATAACAACTTCTTTCTCATCATTTCTTGAATTTCTTAAGAAACTTGAGAAACCTAAAAACAGACCACTCAGGCAAGATATAATAGATATGAGAATTGTTAGTTCTATTTTCATAATTTACTCCTCTCTAAATTGTAGTATTATGCTAACACTAAAAAGAGGGATTTCTCCCTCTTTGACACTCTAAACCTATTTTCCTAATAATTTTATCAAAGCTTTTTTAGTTTCAGTATCTAAATTTTCATTTCTAAAGAAATTCTCTCTATCTTTTTTCTTAGTGATACCACTTGTTTTTAACATTTGATAATAATATAAATAATCATTTAAGGAAACACCTTCGTTATAAGCTTCTATAGCTTTAGTAGTAAAAGCTGTCTACACTATAGGAATTATTTATTTCATATCTGGATACTTGTGTAGCATAATCATAAGCTTTAGCTATTATAGCAACCCTATCAGCATCTTCTAACTCACTGTATCTATCGTCATTAATAAGATTATGAACTAATTGATAACTTAAAGGTCCGGATAGCTTTTTATAAGCGGTATACTCGCTAGCACTCATATAATAATCTTTCTTATCTCCGTTTTTCGTCTACTATTTTAAATCCCTTTTTAGGATTTTTTAATATCACTTTACCTTCTCCCGTGTCCTTATACAGTCTATCTATTTCTGAATATACTTCATCATCTACTTGCATTTTATAATAACCCGGAGAAATGAAATTTTGAAATACTCTTGATAATACATTATCATCTACAGTTTCATTTCCGAATTGGTCTAGCATAGGCTCTGATTTCATAGATAAAAAAGGTAACTTATTATAAAAACTTTTTTGTAAAAAGCGTTGAACTTCTCTAGGTGTTCCATCGTTCTTATCATAATAGGTACCTCTTTGCACCGGATCTATAGTTCTTGCTATTTGCCCTAAAATTGTTGGTATGGCTTGCCCTATATAATTTTCTACTACAGACGAACCAAGTGCTGTTATCTTATTTGAGCCTTGTGCATAGCCTACAGTAGTTAAAGTATCATTAAAGCCCTTTAGCATAGATAAATTAAACATAGGTGCAGGTATATTTAACATAATGTCTAAAATACCGGATACATCATTATTATCTTCTTTAAAGCTTTTTACTAAGTTCTACCCCCATAAATAAAGGTATAGAACTAGGTGCTGACCAATCTAAGGTATAACTATAATCTCCTATTTTTAAGCTGTAACTTTGCTTTTTTGACAGTCTTTCTAAGATATTAACATTTTTATCTTCATCATCTCCACCGCTAAGCAAACCTAAATTAGCCATATAAAAGCCTAAAGCCATTAATGTACTTCCTGTTATACCTGCTGATAAATTGTCTATGTATTCGTTTATAGAAATTTTTCCACTTCTAACATTTTTAATATCATGAGTTAAAGCTTTAGCTACCCCAAAAGGTGAATACTCAAAACTTCTTTGTAAAAATTTTTTTAAAGGTGTTTTTCTTAAACGGTAAAACACCATTTACAAATATATCTGCACCCTTACTGGTTCTTGCTAAGTTATTCAAACTGCTAGCTATTTTAGACTCATCTCTATATGTTGCTTTTTTTGCTTCGTTTATAGCATATTCTCTAGCCTTATTTAGCAACATTTCTGATACGTTAGATAAATCTACCTTATTAGCCTGCAAGTATTCTGCAAAAAATCTTTTATAGTAACCACTTATGAATATTTGGTCCTCTAGCTCAAGCATATCTGAATTAAACCTGCTAGCCTTTTTCAAGTCCGCTTAAAAACTTTTTGTACCAAGTTTAGATATCTTAGTATCGCCATTAAACTTAAAAATAGTACGCTTTTTGTCTTATTAAGTTCATCTGGTCATACTTACCGCCACCGTCTAAAAATGTCTTTTTACTAAATCATAGTCCTTATTAGCAAATTCTTTATATTTACTATCTATCATAATAGCCTTTGTTTTTGTACTAATATTATTAAATACAGTATTTTTCTAAGCTGTATGAGATATAATTTCTCATTCTTACAACAGGATAAAATATAGCATTTCCTAATACGTTTCTTATATGTGTTTTAGGATTTCCTAGCATACTAAGGTATCTCCAAGCATTCCACTTATCTACCCAAGTAGATGGTATTTGATTTGCAAGGTCTTCTATTACTTCCATTTTAGCCTTTGCTATTTCTTCCTCTGTACTTGCTTCTACTAGTTTCTTAACTAAATCTTCATTCAGTTTTACCTCCGGTATATAGCCCCTATTATTTGAATACTTCTTTATCAAATCTCTATTTATATTTCTTTCTATGTCTTTTACTGCCATTAAGTCTATAGATTTAACTAAATCTTCACTTACCTTATTAGTCTTTAACATAGATATAGCTTGTACTACTTGGCCTGCATTAGTAGATACGGCTTGTAATTGAGATAATATTTTTAGTACATCACTTGCCTTTTTATTTTCACTAGCTATTTTTAATAAAGCTTCTGCAAGCACTATATCTTCTTTGCTAGGGTTACCTCTATAAACCGCCTCTTCCCAAGCAGTCATTGCCCCATTATAGCCTTGTCTTTTTATGATATTTTCGGCTTGTATAGAAGCGTAGCTATTTGACTTTTCATAATAAGAAAATCTACCATTTAACAGTTCTTCTTTTATAGGCTCTACTAAATCATCTATTACATAATCTGATTCTAATACGGTTCTAGCTAGTCTACTTACTTTCTTTTCATCACTCACAGCCTTTTGGAACATCTATATCACGCAAAGGATTATTTCCCTTTGGTAATATTCCATAGGTTTCGCAACACTCTTTTACTTTCTCATCCAAATTAGCTACAGCATAATCACTATCACTTTTAGCTATAAACGGGTTAATTTGCAGTCTATTTAGTTCCTTTGACTGTATAAATTCATTAGGATTAGAATTATTCGTTGCAAGTATGTTAGCATAATTAATATTATAGTGTGCATTTATCTGTTGCGTTTGTGCCTTTGTTAGCTTAGCAATCTTATTTTCCAGTTCTTTTATTTTTGCTTTATCTCTACTTGCATTTTTTTCTTTTCTTAATTCATTCATCTTTTTGTTATACTCTTTTTGTAAGCTCTGCTATTTTTCTTAGTATTTTTCTCTTTTTATATTCTCTTAACTTTATCTTGTAATCTTCTTTTTTAGTCTATTTCTTTGCTCGAGCATTTCTTTTTTTATGTTTCTCATTTAAGTCTTTAAGTCTTTCATAATAGCTCATATCATAGGCTGCTTTTAGTCTTTTTCCAACTTAGCTTTTTTGTATATCTGCAAAGGTCTGTTTTTGTCTTACATCAAAATACATAGAAAATATATCTTCTGCCACCATATACGCATACTCATCTGTATCCATACCATACTCGTTAAAATTAGTATCCTCAGTCATAGATATAACATCTAATATCCTAAAGAGTTGGTCGCTTGTAGTTTTTATATTCTCATTAAATACCCAAGGATATGTACTGCTAAGTTCCTTATATACACTATCTACTCCTAATCCTTTAGTCTTAGACAATACAAGCTTTCCAAAGTATTTTTTTCTAATATTATCATAACCACCTAAAAACTTCTAGCTCTGCTAAGTCTATGTCAGATAGCTTGATATCATAAGATTTAATAGCTTTTCTTATCTCTTTTAATTCCGGATTTGTGGACTTCTCCAAATCCCTTGAATCTAGTAATACATCTTTAGCTAGGTTTGCACTAATCTCCATAACATCAGAAGTATACTCTCCATTATACTTATTTATATACTTGAATATCTTTGTTAGATTCTCACTTAAAAGCTTCTTTACTGTATCTAGAATTTAAGCTCGTTTTTAATCTAGTTGCCATTCTATCTACATCTTCAGACTTTGGCTCATATCCTTTAGTTAGTTTAAATTCTTCTTTTAAGCTTTCAACTTTTCTTTTTTTAAATATGAGTTTTCTTTTTTGTAGGGTCTTTATATCTGTACTAGCGTTATCACTTAACTTTAAAGAGTTTTTAATTTCATTTTGGGTATTGACTTTATTGCTAGTTTCTTGTACGATAGTCTCATTAGAGAGAGATGTATTCGGATTTATCGTTGCATTGCTTTTATCAGCAAGTGTCAGCGTTCCCGAAGCATCTCTCTTTATTTTTATCATATCATAAAGATACTTCTTACCATCACTAGAATGCTTAATAATTAAACTTGCACTATAAGTATCATATCCTATAACTCCATCATTGTTTTCTACTTTAGGAATAGCAAATCGAGTATCATATCTATACCAACCATATTTAGCATCTTCACTATGCTTAAGCTTAATATTTTTCTTTCCACTCTTCATTAGTAGCTATTTGTATTAGTTCTCCAATATTATTACTTGCTTGTGCTTTCACTTTCAATTCAGAATTTTTTTCATTTTTTTAGTGTACTCTGAATACACATATTCATTTGGCAAGTCCTTACCCAAATAAATCTCCTTGCTATTTTTGAATTATTGTGTAATAGCTACCTACATTTTTCTTTTAGTTCGTTTTTCACAAACTTCTTTAAGTCTTTATTCTTTACGCCTTTAATAATATTTTTTTATCTATTACAACTATATTATCCCCATTATTATCTTTCTTAATAGAAAACTTCACATCATCAAGAGAATTTAATATCTCTACTCTAGGGTCTATATCTTCATTTCTAGCATACTCAATTACTTCTACTCCCTTATTCCTTAGTCCTTTTATCGCTTCTATCTCATCACTAGGAATTAGTGCATACTTAATTTCATTAAAATTAACCACTCGTTCCGGCTTAGCTTCAAACATATTTACAGGCATTTCTTTAACTAGCTCAATGAGTTCTTTAATATCTCTTGCTTGGTTTTCTGTTATA
Organism: uncultured Lachnoanaerobaculum sp.; assembly: GCA_916439265.1. GTDB lineage: Bacteria > Bacillota > Clostridia > Lachnospirales > Lachnospiraceae > CAKAHY01. The sequence goes on from CAKAHY010000005.1 coordinate 31,077, forward strand.
TCCCAAGAATAGAGCTTAAATTTTGATATAATATCTTTTACGGTATTTCTCTTTTTTTCCGAAACCTCAAGTATAACATCTCCTATTCGAGAAATACCAAAAAAGTCATCAGACTTATTATTATAAGTTGCAATATCGCTTAATAGATTTATCAACTTATCATCTAAAGCAACTATTGTTTCTTCATTTAAGTTTTGTAATTTATAGCTTGACTTTTTAATATCGCTTATTTGTTTAAAACTCGTAGCCGAACTTGCACGTATGCTTTTAACTCCATTAAAGCCCACCACATTTATATTATCTTTCGATTGTTTCAGCATTGATTTAACTATGTTTTCAGCCGTGATCTCTAGGTGTAGTTGCTTAAAAAGTCCGTCTACTACCAGAAGGTGTAAAAAAATATCTTTTTCCATTAGGTATACCACTTGCCTCTTCTATATCTTCAGCCAGATTGGTAAGCCATTTTTCATACCCTCTCATATCTGTTTTGTCAATATTCGCTTCTGTAAAATCCTGAACTTTAATATCTTTTTGAAGTAAATACAAAGCTTTCATTGCATAGACATTATCAGTTTTACTATTTGTAAAAGCTATCTATAAATCCACTTTTTCCCCTTGTAGTCGTTCCAATTACTATGTAATGTGCTAAATTCCGCTTCAATCATTTCTCTATATTTAGTTGGAAGTTGCTCAATGTAAGGTTTTAGAGCTTGGTAATGATACCACACCTTATCGAAATTCGCTTCATACTCTGTTATAGGGAATGTAGGTGTCCATGCATCAGCCGAATATACTTTTTGACCTTTTACACTAGGGTCTATAGTTTCTTTTTCCAAACACTAAGCTTATATCTCCAAAAATTGGTATGTCCCATATCTGACTTTTGTTATAGCTATAGACGGCATAGGAAATGCACCTAGCTCTAGTGCTTTTTCCAGCTTATTGGATGTTAAATTATGTACTGCTATTAAATTTTTTACCTTCTTCTACTTCTTTTTAAAGAGAATTTGGTATCATCATTGATTTTTTCTTGTTTCGTGCTACTTTATTATTGACACCTAACTTCGCAGCGTTTTTGGACGTGCAGCTTAGGGGAATTTTTCATTCCATTAAGCACCGAATATGGTGTATTTTTTTATCTAAATATTTTTTTGAGATTTATATGCACTCACTATCTGAATTGTTCTCTTTTTCGTATCTGGAATAGCTTCAGCTACATGTACATATCCATTACCATCTTTCATTGTTAGTAATACAGTCTTTGAGAAATTACCATTTCCATCTCTATAAGTATTTGTATTTTTCTGTTAATCTTATATCTGTAAATTCTTCTTGTACCTTAGGTATTAAACTAAAATCTTCATAATTAGACATAGTTCTATCTGCCGAACCATTTTTTCCGTGTCTCTTTATTGCATGTCTCATTCTATCTGCACTTAGTTCAACTCTCCAACCTGTAACATCAATACCTGTAAGTCTTTCAATCTCTTTAGCTAGTCTATCATTCACTTTCTCGGCTATTTCAAATACTGACCAATTATCATTAGGATTACTTTCTACTCTCTCTATGAGTTCTCCTATACTAGATACCTTTCTTGAACTACCAACTTTTTTTACTTTCAAATGGCAAATTATCATCAGTATCCTTATTTTTCATCTAATCTTAAAAAGCCTTTATCATCTTCTACAATGCCTTTTTGACTTAGTATCCTTTAGCTTTGATTCTTCTCTAGTCTCTAAATTACTTTTTATTTATCTTACTAGCGTTTTTCTAAACCATCTAACCAATGCTTTCTAGCCTTTTTCATACATCTTTTTTATTAGCTTTTTAGAGTATCTGCTACATCTCTATTTGTAGTTTTAGAAATAAGATTATTTATAGCTTCTATCATATCATTAATGAAATTAACTATAGATTTTTCCTAGGCTGGTATTATCCTTAGATATGTTATTTATGAATTTCTCGTCATTAAAAGAAATGTGCTGAACCATCTGCAACTATCTCTTCTAAGATACTTTCTCTACTCATATTAGAGCCATAGCGACTGCCATATTCAGTTATTAAATTATCTATGCTCTTTCCTTTTGCACTAGTATAAGCTTTTAAGAACTGTATCCATATATAGATTATAATTTTTTTCTCATCATAATTCTTTATGAAAATGAGTTAGCTCATGCCCTGCTACTGCGTTATAATTTTCTGCATTCAAAGAAAGATACATCTTATTATCCTTAGCATGATAAACCCCATTTGCATCATGTGGCAACTCATTTTGCTACTACTACCTGCAAACCTGTATACTTGCCTACCTTATCAGCCAAAATATTATTGTATCTTGCTGTTTCGTTTTCTGTCTGAATAAGACCGCCCTCAACATTTGCTAGAGGTTTTGCATTATTACTTCTTTCATAATCTATAAGTCCTGCGTTATAAGCGGCTATTTGTTGCTCACTACTTAGCATATGATAAGCCGGTGTGCTTATACTTGCATGCCCAAGTCTTTCCTTTCCTGCTTCATAGGCCGCTTTTAAAACCATCTTCATAGGTTAAAAGTATTTAAACTTCCATTAGGTTCATAATTTTTCTATAAAAGCGTTTTTTTCCGTATTCCCCAAATTGGTTAGAACTCTCTTCTATACTGCTAAGCTTTATATCATTATCCCTAGCCACTCTTTCTATTTCTTCCTGAGTTTTATGTAGGTAAGCCGTGTCAGTATCTATATTTTCATTGTAAGCTTCATAGTAAGGCTTCACGTTATTATCTTCACTTAGCTTATTATTCATATATAGATTATAGGCTTTTTCATATAAACTAGGCTCTGTGGAGTTTCTACGTATATCTTCTACACTAGGTATGTATTTATTATCTAAGCCGGTATTTGGTATTTCATATTTTTTAGCTTCCGGTAATTTATAGGAACCCTCTTTTATATCTATAGGCACATTAGCTTGCTTTATATCATTTCTAATATCATGTGCTGTGCCGGGTGCATTTAAAATCCCTGCACTCATAGCTCCAAGCATAGCCGAATACCAAGCCTGTGGATCATCTAAAGATATCTTATTATTTTCTCCAAATATAAGGTTTCTACTGACTTTATCTATATGCTCTTGTAGGTATTCTTCCAGACCCTCTGAAAACATATCTGCGCCTGTTTCATAAGCTGTTTTCATCACTTTTTTTCCTAAGTCTGTTTTAATAAAAACACTAAAGGCTTTGTCAAAAGCTTTAGATACTGTTTCACTCTTTAATGCTTTAGAAAGCACACCTTCTCCGATAGCTCCTACACCATTTAAAAGTTCTCCGGTAATCATTTCCGCTCCACCTTGAACTGCCCCATATAGTCTAGCTTGATTTACAGTTTTTCCCTCTCTTATACTATCTTCATATGCACTACCACTAGCGTCTAAAGAAGTTGTAATCATACCTGCAATAGGTACTCCTGTTGCAAGACTCATAGCAATACCAGGCACTTGTCTACCTATAGTAGAACCTAAATCAAGAGCCGTATTATAAGCCCCTGAATTGTCTTTATCATTTCTAATTTCATTACTTAAAAATTCATCTACACTTCTAGGGGCTATATACTTATTTCCTGTTAAAAGGTTTAAATTTCCTATAACAGTATCATGTACTGAATCCGCTATGCTGGTTCCTACATGTTTTCCGAATTTTTCAAAGCCACTTTTATTATCTAAAGTCTGCTCGTATTCTTGTTTACCCACTTTAGCATTTAATTCATCGTCTAACATACTCTTATATGTATTTGCGTATTCCGGAGATTTAGTCGCATATAAATAGTTATATACTTCTTTTTGCTCGTCCGTCATCATATCATAAGCGTATTCATTTTCTAAGTATTTTATATTTATACTCATCTATGTTTTTTTAATATTTCTCTTATTATCCCCGAAGAATTTTTCTAGACTGTTCCTTTTTGTTTCTCGTTAGCTTCTAATATTTTTTTGTATACGATTTTTTTAGCTTCACTAAGCTTATTCCCTTTTTTTATTAGCGCCTACTCTAGCTAGTTCTTTTTGCGTTCATATCGGATTTATACAAATTTTTCTAAATCTTGTCTTGAATAATCATCCATCAAATTATAAGCATCACTAGAACTGGTGTATGCTCTCTTTTTTTCTTCTTTTTTTGCGTCAGCAAAAGAAGTAGCTCTAGTGTTATCTTTGCCTGCTTTTTTTAAATAATTCATATAATAGTCAGAATATCCACTTGCCTTAGTATGATCATCTGTATTATCTTTTTGCATACATAGACATTCTAGACTTTACAAAAGATTTTAACTCATCATTAGTTTTAGGCTTTTACTTCGTTTTTTTAAAGCACTTGTACTTATCTGATTACTAGGAGTGTATCTAGACATTCTTTCTCTAAAAAACTCTTCTGTAGTTTTTGTAGGCATAGCTTTTAGTATACGTTTGTTTTTTTATCTCTTGTTATATCTTTTTGCACCCTTATCTACTACTGCTGTAGCATTATCATTAGCATATTTATTAGCTAAACTAGTAGGAACTTCATTAACTTTTTGATTTTTTTACTTTAAGTTTATTTGCCATACATATTCCCTTTTACATTATTAGTAAGTTTGCTCTTCTTTTTTTCAGATTTCAATTTTTTTCAGCAGTGCTAATATCCTTTAATTTATCCGAAATAGCTGCATTTAATATATTACCTTTTGCTTTTTCTCGTATTTTTCTAACAGACTTTTTTGCTCTGTCCTTAACGCTATTAAAATTAGTTTGATAGTATTGCTTTAGCTACTCTACTTTCATCTATTCCTATAGCTTCTAACTCTCTATCAAATTCTTCTTCCGTAACAAACCATCACTATATAATTTTTAATAGTCTGTCATAAGCTTCTTTATTCGTTATAGCCTTATTATGTAAATCCATAGCAATTTTAGCTGTTGCGGTTTATGTCCACCTCTTGCTATATTAGTTTCTGTAGGTTCTGAGTTTTTCTGAACTACCTCTTGACCTTGCATAACCCCTACCACGTCTACCACTACCGCCACCGGATCTACCACTGCCACTACCACCGCCACTTGTAACTCTTTGGTTAGCCATAGCTTGTTGCAAGGCATCTTGCTCTTTTTCTATATGCAAATTCTCTTTCCCAGTTATCTTGAGCTAAGCTATCTTTATCTATGTTATATGCAAAATCTCTATCCATATTTTTTTGTGCCAATATGTCCTTATATTTACCATAATCCATATTATATTCATTATTATATCTGTTAGCTAAGTAGTCTCTATCCGTGTAATAATCACTCATAGTATCTCTATACTTTTGCATAGTCCATCTGTTCAAGACCCGTAACTGCGTTTAACTTATGATAATCATTATTTACATCATCTCTATACATTCCATAAGCCATATTTGCAAGCTCCATATTTTTAGCATTTAGGTTTTGTAAATAGTTATCGTAGGCTTGACTGCCTACTGTCTGTGCATAGGAATTTCCGTATCCTCCACTTAAAGAACTTATATTTCCTATTGTATCTCTCATAGCTTTATTACCTGCATTTAGATAAGACTCCTTCATAGTATCGTAAAGAGCTGCATAATTTTTATCGGTATTTATGTCAAACGCTTTTCTCCCCATTATACCGTCTAAAATACCATCTATCTTATCCGTATATCTATTTTCATACGCATCCGGCTTATCCAGTTCTTTATCAGCTAACAAACTTCTATATCTATTTACGCTGGAACTAGGCTTATACGCTTCTAAATCTATCTTATACTTATTTGGATCACCTACTCTATTTGTAACTATATGTCTTTCAGATACAGTACCTGTAGCATTATTAGTTGTAGTAGGTACACTTGCAACGTTTGTGTTATTAACATTAACCGGGGCGTTTATACTAGAGGAATTTACAGTAGGACTGGAAATTGTACCTGTATTTCCTCTTTGTAAGCTTCTTAATAAGCTATTGTTCTGTAACGACGTTCCTGTGTAGTTTTTGTATTCCGTACTTTTTTTAGCAAGCTCCTTTCTAGCACTAAAACTAGAATTTCCACCCCTGCTTTTTTTATAAAATCAACCACTCCCATACTCTCATCTCCTTAATTCGTATCAATAGGTTCTATTTGTTCTTGTTTATTACCATCTTCAATACTTTTACCCTCTCGCAACATACTCTCTATAAGAGAAATTCTCTTTGCGTTTTCTATCCCCTTTATTTCTAGATTATTTAGTAAAAGTAATATATTTTCTATAATTTCCTTGTTGTATGCTATATCCATATTTACCTCTCTTAATCAGGAACCACATAGTCTGTCGAACTATCATCACTATCGTTGTTTCTTCTTTCTCTTCACGCTTCGTATTTATCATACAAATCTTTTAACATTGCTAACAAGCTCCATCCTTTCAACCAACTATCATACTCTTCGTTGTCAAATCTAATATCTTTACAAACCATATCTCCATCATCGTATATTTTTAAAGGGCGATCGTGTAAACCTGACCTTGTGCTTTCAAATACATTGCCGTCTTTTCCGGCAGAATATCTTATTTGGAAATGCCCTAAGCCCATTTCAAAATCTCTTATATCGTCCTGATTAGGGTTTCTTATGTAAAATTGTCCGCACTGGACTCTTAAATCCCCATATATTTCAGCACTATTTATCTTCCCGCTTATATTTGCATTTTGACAACTCATGCTCCCGTCTGTATTTATGACAAATCTATTGTTAGCCGTTACAGTTCCCTCAAGTTTTATTTTATCCCCTCTTATGGCCACACCTTCCGTAGACACATTTATAGTCGATATAATGTTTCCTTTGTTGACCATATTGAGTTTTATACCATCAACAGCGGTTACTATTTCCGCTATTTGGTTATTAGCAGAAGCTACTCTTTGTGTTATGTTATCCACTGAAATAGCAATCTCTGCAACCTTATCTCCTTCTTGTATATGCCTTATAAGTGCATTACTTGAATAATTATCCTCAGGAGTTATGTTATTAAACATATATTCAAGGTTTTTCATTTAACTTATGTAAATACTTTTGTAACCTTTTTCTATGTCGCTTTTTTTCATCAAATTTTTATTCGCTCTATATTAAATACGGACACCTAATTCACTTCCTTCTTCTATATATTTTTTCTATCGCCATTAACTTAAATTCGTTCTTTCCCTCTAATCTGTACCTAACTTTAGAATGTCTCCTAAGATTTATAGGGATGGAAGAAATCTTTTTTCCCCTGCCGTATAAACTTCCTACTTTTTGCCAAACCGCTTCATCATCATACTTTAAATAAATGTGTACTAAAGAACCTAGTTCTAAACTGAAATAAAAGGCTAGTTTAGACATGTACTTTTCATTTAAACTGTTTTCTAGCAAATCTCCGGACTCTAAATACCACTTAAAGCCGTTATCTATATGTTGTTTGTTCTCTCCACCTATACTAAAGCTAAAATCTCCCAATTCATACATAGTCTTTCCGTCATATATACTGAAAGAATTATCTCCATCCACATAGGCAAAATTCAGGGCTATATCCTCTATACTCCAAGACCTTATTTCCGGATAATACACTCCCATACATCTTTTATCTTCTTTAGAAAGCCCTATATAGTATCTATCTTTATATTTACAAGCAAAGTTTTCAAACTTCCAATTCTTAATGTTTTTTAGAAATCAAAGTAGGTGTAACACCGTCATAAGCGTATATCCCTTCTCGTCCTTTATAATACAAAGTATCTTTTGATGATAGCTAAGCTGGTATCAGCACCTTTTATAACACCTTTTTTTGCTCATAGTCTTTGATAGCAAAATTAGAGGGCTTGTCACCAAATAATTTATGTATGGTGTTTTCTTTTAAAAGAAATAGACACTGCCTAGATAGGATACACAAGCTGTAAAGTCCCCATTAGTTCCTACACTTGCAACATAAGAGTCTGTAGATATTCCCTCAAAGTTATTAAAATTAAACGGATCTCCTAATCTACTTGCATATATTTCATGATTTTTTTACTAGAACAACCAAATAATCTATTGTTGTGGCAACATACGTAGTCCATATCAGGAACTTTTTCTCTTTAGTGTTAATCCTGCACCTTGAGTAAAACTATCTTTTACAAGCCCTGTTACTATGATGTAGTTGCTGCCCTTTTCAAGTATTACCTTTGTTGTATTAAAACTGTTATCAATACAGCCACTTATTTCTACAGAATCATATAGGTTAAAGTCTAATTCGTCCGATATAATTTTTTTGTAAAAAGAAGAAGTCCTTATGCTTCTTATTGTCGGTTCAAACGTACAATTTCTAGTTGTTACTACTGTTTTTTTCCATAGCTTTCATCTCTTTAGTATGAGTGTTAAAAACAAGCTTTTGCGGAAATATGGCTATATACGCTCCCATTTCTATAAGTCTAGTTTTGCTGCTATAATCTATAACGTCAATAATAGATTCACGACCTCCACCTTCAGTTTTACAACTGTATTCAAACCCAAGAGAAAAACTGATTTCCAGAAACGGATTTGATTAATCTAACAATCCCTGTTCTTGTATGTTTCAATAACCATACCTTCCATATCGTAAATTTTTTTGTTTTTTTCTGTCGCAAGATTTTATTATAGGGAAATCTTCTAAGCTTATATTCATTAAAGAACTAAATTCACTTTCCGATATAATTATATTTTTCATTTACACCTGCAAATTGACTTACTCTCTTCTTTTTGCTTTTTTTCACATCATAATTTACTATTGGTAATCCCATATAAACCTCCATTAAAACGGCTTTTAAATTGTGCCTTTGCAGTGGCTTATGTTTTTCTTCTGTAGTATTTTGCAACATCTTCAAAAAGATTGGTTGTATAAAAGAAGCAAAATTGTTATATCTAGGATATTCCGCATTATAAAAAGTCTATCTTCGAACAGATATAATTCATGTATACATCGCAAAACTCATCAGGCACTATTAATTCTTTTTCTACATCTAAATCATAATCATATTTTTGTAAATTCAATTTCTTTATATCTACTTATTATTTGCTCTACTATTTTTTTGCTTCTACCTCATTTAGCCAAGCTACTTTTTATTTCTTTTGCTGTACTGGTTAGGGTTTTATCTCATCTACATTCGCTATAAGTTCTCCTAATTGCATTTTTCTCCTTTAATTAAAGGGGCATAAAGCCCCTCTTTTTAGTGTGTATTATCTAGCATAAATGCTGGTTGTAATCATATTTTTTCCAAGCACTTTGTCGAGAGTCTCTGGAAATGCCTTTGACCTAAATTGATCCAACGCATCGCTAAAAGAATCTGTGTTATTAGGTAATCCTCTATCTAATTCCAGTAGTAAATAATCAGTAATATATCTCGCACCAAAATCTGTATAAACAGGTTCAAACATTAGGTTAAGTTTATTATCTATTACACTTAATGCATATCTAAACACAGGCTTCAAAACAATATCGCCTCTAACCGGCAAAGGGCATTCAGTGTGCATAATTAATTCAGCGTTTTTAGTCTCTTTAAAATATCTTTTCAGACTGCCGTCTAAAATTATACTTTGGTTTTTTAACAGTACTATTCTAGGTGGGTCATTAGTAACCAAAAACATACTCAAGACTATCTCTTTTTTATTTTCTATTGATATGGACTTGCTTCCACGCAGCTCTACATCTCCTATATGTTCAAAGGTACTACCTAGACCGTTCACTGAAGTTGTTAGCCTATTTTCTAGACTTTCTAACCCTCTCGCACTATTTTCTGCAATACCTTTTGCATTTTCAGCCTTTTCTTTTGCTTCTTCTGCAATATATTTTAATTTTCCGGCTAACTCAAGACTTACTACAGGTTTGTCTCTAGCATTATCTTCAAAACCATAAGCAAGGTTAGCTCTTGTCAAAGCATTTCCTACGTTAGCATTTACATTAGCTAAATCTACACTCAGCCTACCTTCTTCGTCTATGTGTACCGTATCGCTACCTTTTACCACCCCTAATCTATCCTTAGTGGCAACAATGCTATACCCCGGTAAGCCTTGTTCTCCTTTTTCTCCTTTTTCTCCTCTGGGGCCTATAGGGCCTTGGTCCCCTCGTTCTCCTTTTGGCCCCATAGGTCCTTGGTCTCCTTTTTCTCCTATAGGTCCTTGGTCTCCTTTTGGCCCAACAAATTTTCCCTCTGCCAAAGACTTCTTAATCCCGTCAGTTAAAGTCTTAGCCTCATTACTTGTATTCGTATACTCTAAAAGTTTAGCTTCTACTTCCCTTAACTTATCTCCGACTTTTACTTTCGCATCTTCTGAAGCTTCATTTGCTTTAGCAGTTGCGCTGGCAATCTGCCTTTTAAGATTTATAAATATATCCTCTAGCTGTTCTAAAGAAGTAGTCTTGCCGTCAAAAAATATATTACCCTCAAATGATATTTTCTTTATAGCATTAACCGTATCTTCTATGTATAAAGCCGCCATATTTGACGACCACCTAACGCTTTCCGTTCCGTCTTTAGCCCTAAGACTTATAAGAACTGCTCCTATCTTAGATAACATCTTATTAGTAAAATGCAAAAGATAGAATTATGTACTCATCGTTTACTTCTTTTCCTAAGTATTGCTGTATCTACACTTCCATCTTCATATAGCATATCTAAAAAGAAATCCAGATAAGTTATATCAACACCACCACTCATTATCTTATCTACTCTAAACTGCAAAATCTGTAACATTATTGTCGTATCCGGTAGCTATGTATCTGTCATTATTAGGAATTATTAAAACTCTATTTTTTTACTACTATCATCAGTTATCTCCTTGATTAAACTCTAAGAATCTGTTTTTCAAATTCATTTTGCTAGACCTTGTAACATCCTTGCTGTATTTCCGTCTTGGCTCATACTGTTATCTATCACCTCTTTTACAAATCTAGGAACTAAAAACTTCTATACCCCCTTTTTATTACGTAAGCTTTACCATTGACACATACTACAACATCTTCTTTGTATTTATCGTTATCTACAAATAGCTTTACAAGTACTTTTTCTTGCATATAAGTTTCATTCTCAGATACCTCTTTATCCACTACGTTAGGTACTTCATCTTTCTTAGACTCCATTGCCTTTTCTATTTCTCTAGCTATAAGTTCTTGTAAATCTAATTTACTCATACTTACAGTTTCATCTGCACTAGTTTTCTACTCCGTCTGCATTTATTTTTTCTTTTGCCATAGCATTATCCTTTCTAAAATGGGGGCTAGAAGTATAGCCCCCTAACCTAAGTTAAATCTTAATTAGCACCAGCATCAAACGTAGACGCTGTTTCAATTCTTACCATATATTCCTCTACCAGTCTTTTCTGCTGTCTTTATGGCTTTCCAACCTACAGTAGCTCTTTTGGTTGAGTGGGTCTGCTGTTCCGCCGGAGCCTAATTGTTTGATGATAGTTTCAAGTCCACCACCTGTAACCTCTGTTACTCCATAAGCATTTGCTCCTAGAATGAGAGTTGAATAAACATCTATGTTACCCGCACCGGCTTTTGCAAATATCTTTGCTTCTGTAGTCTCTACAAATCTTACACCTGCTATCATTCCTATCTCTCCTTCAAATTGCAAATCAGGAGTTGTATATTTATTCATATCTTTCCATTCAGGGTCGTTCATTAAATCATAAGCAACGTCAGGGTGTATTATTCCTACATAATGTCCTTTTATCTTTGCTGCGTTTTGAGTCTTTAGAGCTCTAACTGCTCTCTTTATGGCTTCTACTGTTAGCTTATGTGCTTTGGTTAAAGAACTTCTAGCACTTACTTGTCCGGAAGCATATTGAACACTGGTACCACCATTTAAAACTTCTCTTGTTATAGTGTCTAGAGTTCTACCGGCTTGTGAGCCTAACATTTGTGTTGCTTGAACCATGTTGTTATCTATGGCTGTTAAAAGTAACACATCTGTAAGTCTTATAAAATCTCCGTATTGATTTACACTAGCTGTTATTGTACTTACATTCATAGGTGAGCCATTAGGTGTTACACCCTCAGTTAAAGGTGTTAAAGCCTTAGGTAATTGACTATATTTTCTAAACTCTATAGTCTTACCACCATTTTTAGGTATCGGCTTTTTTTGTCCGAATTGGTCATGTATCAGAGATGGTTCTGCCATATCTATAAGATAACTGTCATAGTATGTTTTCATTTCCGCTGATAAATCATTTCCGCTGGTATTACTTGTAGTTGCATTAGTTACATCTGCAAACATTCTTAGATTAACTTTAAATAAATCTTTCATAATATTTTCTCCATTTTATTTTAAAAACTTATTGTTTCACCTCTAGCAGCTCTTAATGCTAATTTTGCCCTCTCTTCTTTTGTCATCTTTGATATATCTACTTTAGTGCTTATACCGGCACCATTTGAAATACCGTTTTCTAGAGCTCTTGTACCCCTAGTAGCTATATCATCTGCGGTCTGTTTCCTAACTCTTTTAGCTGTGTAAGCTATAGCACCCTGCAAAATTTCATCAGAATGACAAGCTTCATAAGCTGACTTTAAACTTATACCGTTATCTATTAGCTTTAAGAATTGCTGATTTTGTAGTTCATTTTCAAAATCAAAATCAGAATAAAGCGCTTCCACTTCTCCTACTTGACTCATCCAATTTTCCCACTTTGCATTAAATTCTCTTTCTCTCTCAGTTTGCTCTAAAGCTGTTCTGAGTCTTTTGTTTTCTGATTCTTGCTTTAAAACGTGTCTATATCCGTCGACTGATAAGCCCATCTCGTTAGCAATATCTTCAAGTAACATATCATCCCTGTTTAAAGAATTTAGTATCCCCTCTAGGTCTGTACTATCTAGTTTATATCTTGTAGCTAGTACATCTAATATCGGCTGTGTTTTATCTACGCTTTCTTTCAATTCGTTATGCCCACGTAAACGTCTGTTTAATATAGATTGAACCTTTTTATCAAAATCTTCCTTATATTTTTCCTTTGATAAGAGTATCAAAATCTTCTACCTTGGCTTCTTGTGATGATACTTGATTGTCAGCAGTATTCAATTCATTTCCTACCACTTCATTTTGTCCATCAGCGACTTGGACATTTTCTGCTGCATTAGTTCCTTCATCGAACATTCTTAGATTAATTTTAAATAAATCTTTCATTTATTTTCTCCCTTTCCTGTAGTCTTTCCTACGAGTCTATAACAAAACTCTAGCATTCTTTTTATCTTAATTTCTCCCCATTCAACCCTATTTGGGGATATTATTTTTATGTTATCCGGATAGCTATAAGCTAGTAAACTAAGTCCATTTATAAAAATTCTCTAAAAGCTTGATATTCTGACAAGCTTTTCATTACTAGGCTTACATTCCAAATTAAACTCATCTTTTTTTAGTATCTTGTTTTTATATCTTTCATTTCTAACCTTGATATACTGTAAAAAAACGTTTGATACAGAATAGATATTGCACTACACACTATATCCGCTCTCCGTTTTTTTAGAATAACCTGCATGACCTTGTAATCTTATTAGTTCTTTGTCATCTTTAATTTCTATGCTAACCTCAACCACTATTTAACCTCGCTCATTTGCCTTGTTTTTATCTTTTTGCTCTATCTACTAGGGCTTTTCTGAATTCTTATTATCTAAACTTGTCTGTGCATTAGGATTAACTCCTAAATTCATATTTTTGCCCCATATCTCCGTTCTCTAACAAATCAAGTATTCTAGTATCTCCTGTAGAATTTGCTATAAGCTCTGCCATTTGTCTCATAGTGGCTTGCATTTGTTGTAACTGCTCATACATAGTTTTTATTTTTTTAGATACCTGCTCCCTAACCTTTTCTTTACCTTCAAAGTCCATCATCTCTATACAAGCTAATACTTGATCGCTAAGTTCAGGATTGAAAAATCCTAAATTAAAAAAACTGCAAAGGCAAGTTCATTTTTGTGCTTCTCTAGCGTAGGGTGATGATTTTTGTGCTTTTTACTTTTTATGTCAAATACAGGTTTTTCTACCTTGTATTTCTATACCAAATTCCGTAACCGTTGCAGGTGCTTTTTAAACCGAATTATCAAACTCCACATACTCGTTTCCGCTATCTCCCAGTATTCTAAATATTCTAGGCTCATCATAAAATTGTCGTATAAGTTCTATAATCATAGTGCAAATCTTTGTAAAAAGCCCCTATACGAAGCTTTTTATCATATCTCTAGAAGTTTTTACTGCCTGCTTCTTGAAGTGCGGCTATGGCACTAGCTGCAGTTACCCCGGCTGTTGTAGAACCCTGAGAAAAAAATCTCTATTGCCCGACGTTTCTTTTTAGCTCATCTATCTTATGCTGTAAGACTGCAAGGTAATTGCCATTAAAAGGCATTACATCTATAGGTCTGATATTATCTTCATTAGTTTGACCTGCTACATGAATAAATGAGTTATCCTTATTTGCAAACTCTTCTTCATTTATCGCCGAATTATCTTTTTATAAAATATCTAGGGTTTTACTACCCCACTGTGCATTCTCGAGTATAGATTGATTTAGTTTATCTATATATTCTTGTGGCGATTTCATTATGTCTATGTATCCAAAGCCTGTAGGTGTTCCTTTTTTTCTTCGAATAGCACATCTACTACAAACGGATAAAGACCATGCTCGTAATACCCACTTTTCCTTATATGCTTCTTCATTTTCAGAAGCATATAAAACTATATCATCCACAAATTTTTACGTAATGCAAAAATTTCTCCTTGCCCATAATTTTTCTTGTAATACCAATCGTAAACTAGGCTCTTGTCTGTTGTATCTATGGTATCATCATAGTTATACGTGTTCTTATCTATGCTATTTCCACCTTTTTAACTTATCCTCAAGTTCCGGATACACAGCTTTTTAACACATCATTATCCATAAGACTTACTAAAAAAATATATTTCTGGAATCTTGTATATCTTGTATTCCGGGCTCCCAAAAAGAAATTAAGAACATCTATAAGTCTTATATCTATATCACCTAAGCCATTTAATTTTTTTAGGATTGAAATATACCCCGTATATAGCAGGTCCATTTTTTTAGCTTTTTCAGTAGCATTATCTGAATATACCTTTTTCAAAAATTACAATTTTCTAGTATTACAGGAAGTATAGTTCCTAGCACCTTAGCTGTTTTTCGTCCGACTGCTCTCTAGGTAGTACATTAGCTAATGGAAAAATTATCCATAAAGTCTGCATGTTTGTTGTTTATGGAATTAAATAGCCACGCTGATACAGGTTTAGGCTCATCTGTATTGCCTACACTGGTTTTTGAAATTTCTCCAATGATTTAATTTCCACCAATCTTCATTTTGAATAACCCTTTTTATCTAAATTCTCTTTACCTTTCTTATATTTTTTTAAAGGTTTCTATAGCCTTTCTTATTTCCTCTACTCCTATAGCTTTTTATATCTATTTCCCTTGTTTCGGGCTTATCTTTTTATGACATTCACTTCTTTTTGACATTTTAATATCTCCTCTTTAATTCTCTTTGTAGATTTAATGGGTCTTCTATATCTTGCTTTGTTACATGATTTTTTTCTAGGGTTTATGGGGTGTGTCATAAGCACATATCTACATTCGTCATATATGTGGTCTTCGGTTTCCGTGTCTATATCCTCCACATGCTTATCACTGTAAACAAGACTGGGTATAGTTCGGATAAAATGTTTATTTGATTTAAATATATAAAGCATAGGCATACCTATCTCATCAAAGGCTAGCCTATAATGATACTGCATTTTGCCCGCTATTCTTGCATTATCTCCCGGCTCCCAATATACCCCTAGGCTTTCCATCATTTCTGCTATGCTTTCGCCTCTTGATTTATCCCATATACTCGGGTCTGCTATACCCCTTATATTTCTACCCTTTAAATTCTCATCAGTCTTTTCAATTTCAAGTATATTTTTTGCAATCTCTTGAGGTGTAAGCTTTATACCTGTATTAGGTTGTCTAGTACAACCGTAATACTCTCTTATTCTGTAAATCCTATTATCGTGGTCTATAGCATACCAACCCACAGAAAAAGGTTTAGCGTAACCAAAGTCAAAGCCCCTATATATCTTCCAAGACTTTGGAATTAGAAAATCATCTATCACATGGGTAAACTTTTGGTCATTTATAGCATA
Organism: uncultured Lachnoanaerobaculum sp.; assembly: GCA_916439265.1. Classification (GTDB taxonomy): domain Bacteria; phylum Bacillota; class Clostridia; order Lachnospirales; family Lachnospiraceae; genus CAKAHY01. The sequence goes on from CAKAHY010000005.1 coordinate 47,210, forward strand.
ATGAGTGCTATCATTCTTCCACTCACTAAATACCTGCCCACTAAAGCTATCCCAGTTACCGTCAAGTAAAGCACTTCTGTCCGCTTCATCAAGAAGTGATAGATTAGCTATATAGTTAGGGTCAGCCTCTAAGAGTTTTTTTCATTGTCATAAACTTTTTGATGGTATAAAAATCTTGCTACGCGTATAGCTAGTTTTTTTACCGTGCAAGTCCACCACATCAATAATAGATTCTATAGGTTTATACGGTTCTCCTGCCGTAACAAAGTATTCTTTTACCCAACCGTGGCCAATACCTCCGGGGTTTCCTGTGGCTCTTCTATAGACCTTGGTACCCTTACCTGACGGTCTATTTCTAGAATACATATAGCTATATTCTTCCCATGTAAAATGAGTTAGCTCATCAAAGCCTATAAAATCATATCTTTTACCTTGATAATTTATTTTGTCCGCACTTCTTGTCATATTTCCAAAGTATATTTTTGCACCGCTAGGAAACAACCAAAAGTGTTTACTGTCGTTATACCTAGCCTTTGGAAAAGCCCTAGAGTATAGTATCCTGCTCCTATCTATAAGCTCAGATAGCTGAGGATATGTTTTTCTAAAGATGATAGCTGTATAATGGGGAATATGCACTTGTCTAAGTGCTTCTACAAGTAAGTAATCACTTTTACCCCCTCCGGCGGCTCCACCATAAAAGCCTTCGTACTCAGGACGAGAAAGCATTAGAGCTTGCTTTGGTTGTGGTCTCCATATAACATTAGCCATGTTGCTACTCCCCTTTTATATCTATTTGTGGCACAATCTCTATAAGTCCTGTCTCTGTATCCGTGTCATCATATTGTCTAGGTTTATCTCTCCACTTATCAGGTCGCCTATTTTTAAGCCAGAATATCTGCGCTGTAGTATCAGGTGGAACATCTTTAACCACTCTTTGGAACTCTGTACCGTTTTTATATATTATTTCTTCCGACTTATAGCCCATTGCTCTTTTTAGCAAAGCATTTTCGACTTGTATGTCCACTACTTCTTTACCCTTACTAAGTGCGGTAGCAATAGCAGGATAAAGAGTTTTCCACTTTGCTAATGTGGATCTTGCAACGCCCATCTTTTTAGATATATCCTCGTCTATAAGTCCATCTCTGGCAAAGCCCTCTATAAGTGCCAAGCCGTCAACATCCAGCCATTTATCTACTTTGCCCATAAGACTTCCCCCTTTCTGTGTGTATATTTTAATTTTATTACAAACGTTCGTTTTCTTCTCCCCTATTAGCCTAGGCAACAAAAAAGACGCACGCATTTAACGTACGTCTGACTTTTAGGATACCCTTTTAGTAAACACTATATTATTTTTGTTATAACTAGCTGTGTATTCATCCACCCCTGCAAGCTCTCTAGGGTCTATAACCACTTTATCACCTATTTTACTAAGCAGTAAATATATATAGCTCTCACTAACATTTAGCTTACCTCTCTCAATTTTAAGTATCTTATCACGCTCTTTTACTATTCTCTCAAGCTTTTTAATCTTCTTGCTAAGTCCTCTTCGTCTTCCCATTCCTTAATATCCTTTCCCTTTTTTCTTTTTCTGTGCATTCCTGCAAATACATTGTTGCTTTGTAGTAGGGACAACAGGCGTATTTATCTGTGCAAAATAGCTCAAAATAATCATTTCGTTCAGTTTTGCTAACAAACTGTAATCTTGTAGTCATATCAAAACCTAAGTTTTGTAATAGATTATCACAGATTATATAAGCTTGCTCCCCTCCTAGGGCTTTTCTTTCGTAAAAAGGGCATTTTATTATTTGCTTGTTCGACATCATAATCCTCCCTTAATTCATTTCAAATCTTACTCCTACGGTATCATACATATACTGCTTACATTTAGCTAATCCCATCTTATCAAGTGGGACTTTCTCATACTCATCGCTTATGAAAGAGCAAAAATTCTCAAGCTTTTTTCTACCAAAGCCGTAATGTTCTTTAAGAACCTTTACCGGTAGAACCAATAACAGCGTTAAGCTATCTTCAAGTGCTTTTACTGTGGCATCCATTTTAAGCCTGTTTATCTGCTCTTTTTTTGCTTCAGTAATCGTTAAATTAATTTTTGCCATAGTTCTATTCATCCACTTCTTCGAAATCTTCAGATTTTTTTAACCTGTCTTCAGCCTCTTTTATAGCCTCTTCGATAGGAGTCAGGATTCTTTCTTTATCGTGTAAATCTGCCAATATCCTTTGGCATTGAGCAGCAAGTTTCACCGCTTCCACACTGACATCCAGTGCTGAGTTATAAAGTGAACTGATACAGTTAAGGGCATTCTGCTCTGTAGCAGGCAAAAGCTTTAGAAAGTCATCCATATCTGTTTTCACACTCTTCATCGCTTTCTGAATGCTGACATATCCCTCGGCGGATATTCCATAACCTTCATGCCTGTTTCTGACTTCACTTAGCTCTACTTGTTCTTTTAACTGTTCAAGCGTAATTTTTGAAGCCTCCTGCATATTCTCTTTTAAATCATCATTCCACTCAAGTGTTCTTACACCTTCCATCATTATTCCTCCATTCATTCTACGCAGTTGTCTATTCATCGTTCGTCTCTCTTTCATAATCCATAACTGTTTTTTTATAATCACAACTAAATTGTTATATAAAGCAGGCTTTTTCACCGCTTTTTATAAAAAAATTACATTCTCTATCTATAAAGACTCGCTCTGCAAATTCATAGTCAAATTCTATTTCAATTTTTATCCGTCCTTTCTCCTATATCTCTTAAATAGTCCAAATAAACTTTCATGTACTCTTTTAAATAATCTTCAAAACTATTTGTTTGTAGCCTTTTACGAATATTATCTAGATATAAAAAGCCTATCAGCGTTTCTATACTCTTCGCTTGTTTCTGACGTAAATTCTGCAAAGTCCAAACGCACTTTTTTTCTTTTTATTAACTCCACATCATTTTTCTTTAGTAAATCAATGTCAAAATCTACATTGCGTAGGTGTAATTTAGTTTTCATTAGTTATCACTCCCCATTCTATCTATCTTCGACTGTGTTAAAACGTATATACGCTGTTGCCTACTTTTTTCTTTGTATTCTTTAAATCTTTTATTCATCATTCAACTTCCCTAATCTAAGCTTAACTAGCTCTATGACTTTCTTATACTCTTTTGCAAATTTGTTTTTATCGTGAGTTTTTTTGACTGCTTTCTCAAATTCTTCTATAGTTCCGCTAAAGCAACCTCTGTTACATTCTATTCCGTTCTCGGTTCTATAAGCTGTAAAAACACCACATTCTGAACCTATAGGATGGATAACTATATAATCGGTATCGCCACTTACTATAGCATTACATCTTACTATAGCATTGCCACTTACTCTAGCATCCCATCTTACTATAGCGTTGTCAGTTACTATAGCATTGTCAGTTACTCTAGCATCGCCAGTTACTATAGCGTTGTCAGTTACTATAGCATTACCACCTACTATAGCATCGCCAGTTACTCTAGCATCGCATCTTACTCTAGCATTGTCAGTTACTCTAGAATTGTCAGTTACTATAACATTGTCAATTACTATAGCATCACCAGTTACCCTAGCATTACCACCTACTATAGCATCGCCAGTTACTATAGCATTACCACCTACTATAGCATTACCACCTACTATAGCATCGCCAGTTACCCAAGCATTGCCACGATGAGATAAGTTTTTTTCGCTTTCAACAAAACCTCCGAGCTCTCCTATCTTAACGTCATGTTTAGGTATATCAACTAAAGCTCTAATTCTATATAACTTCTTACCCTCAACCTCTATGATTTCATCTGTTAATTCATATTTTTTCATTATTCGTCTCTCTTTCATTAACTTTTAAAACCTCCATAAAAACGTTAGGTACCGGTGTACCTGTAAGCAGTACCACTCGTGTGTCCGGATAAATCTTCGAACGCAAGGCCTTATACCTTACAACTCTATATCGGCTTCTTTTTTAGGGTGTCTATTTTTTTCTTCTTCGTACCTAAAACTAGAGATAGTTTAAGGTCTTTTAAAAAATCCCACGTACTCTCTTACCTTATCATCCAATGTTATTACTGTTTTCATTATTTATTTTCCTTCCTTTATTCAGGTATAAATACATAATCTGCATTTTAATCTGCATTTATTTCATATAGCCAGTTGTCAAGTGTTATCTGATTTGGATCTGTCCTATCTTCCATCCACCATTTATAGACAGCTTCTCCATCAGTCCAAAGGCTAAAAGTTGTCTCTTTTCCTCTTTCTTTCCTTGCTCTCAGCATTCTCTCAAAAGCTTTGATGTAGTTTTCTTTGAACTTTGGAAAATTAAGTTCATCTCGCTTCCTTTCTGACCTTCTTGCCAAAGGGCATAAAATACATCCCACACGACTATAACCCATATCGTATAGTGGATTATAGGACACTTTGTTTTGGTGAATATATTCCCACACTTCTTCCTTCGTCCACTTGTATATAGGATTTACTATTAGTCTTTTGTTTTTCCTTGCTTTTGCAACAAATGTACAGTCCCACACAGGGTCTTGCTCCTTTGCGTTTTCAAATACTTCTTGTATATGCTCTAAGGAAAAATGTTTTGATTGTGATTTTTCAAAAATAGAAAAGTCACCTCTTCCGCTTCGTTTTTTTGACTCAGCTTCTCTGACTCCAACTGCCGTTATTCTCTTTGGTGTGGAATTTTTCCTTAAAATTGCTACAGCAATATCTCACAACTCTGGTAGGTGGCATACCTTTTTTTGTTCAATCAAGGAAAAACATATTAACTGGCTTACCTTTTGTATATGGGTCGCGTTCTACTTGTTTTTATTCCCTTTTCTTTCAAACGCTTAAAAACTTCACTCATATGTTTCATTGTTTGAGGAGCGTCTACTGTTGTTGTACTGTATATTGCTTCAAACTCGATGTTTGCTTTTAATGCTAAGTCAAGCATTACGTCACTGTCTTTTCCACCACTATAGGCTAATATAAGCGGCTTACTGTAAAAATCTTCCGAAATCTTAGCTGCAGTCTTTAGGATTTCTATTGACTTATCAATTTTATCTTTTTAACATTATTTCTCCCAATCTCCTTTTTAACATATCGGCTTTTTATTAGCTGATATATAATATCTATAGGCTCTATATAACTACGATACCTACAGTTTGGTCTCTCGTGTATCCTTGGGTCATCGTCTCTCCAGTCTTGTTCCCCAAACATTATAGGGCTTACAAAAAGCATTTTGCACCCTCTTGATACACATAAATAATAGCAGCCGTTCTTGCCGGCTTCTCCCTTACACGGTCTAAAGCCGAATTTCTCAAATTCTTTTAAATCCACTTTTGGTACTAACATATCCCCCCCCTAGTTAAACGGTAAACCGTCTTCGTTCATCTCATCAACAGGCATAAAGTCATCTGTATTTTTTGCGGTATCTCCGTTCTTTCCGTCCGCAAATTCTTGAGTTTCAACGACAATGTCGGTTGTATAAATCTTTTGTCCGTCTTTGTTTGTATAGCTTCCTGTCTGCAATCTGCCTTCAATCAACACCCTTTGTCCCTTTTTAAAGTATTTCTCGGTAAACTCTGCATTTTTTCCAAAAGCTATGCAGTTTATAAAGTCGGTTTCTTTTTCGTTTCCTTTTACTCTTCTGTCTACAGCAAGTGTATATCTTGCTATAGCTAAAGGATTATTACTTTGCGAATATCTAAGTTCAGGGTCTTTTGTTAATCTACCCATTAAAATTACTCTATTCATCTACTTTTTTCTCCCTTCTTTTATTTCACTCACAGATGTTTCGTTTAACTTGCTTATCACAATTTCAACTCTTGGCTCACTTGCGTAAAATTTCTGGCATGAACAAGCTACTATCTGCTTGTCATCTTTATAAGCAACTCCGTTAAGGCTATCAGCTATTATCTTGATGATGTTATCTACATCAGGTTTTTTTGTCGGTTTAACCACTCCTATTAACATCATCTCTTTTAGATACTTAGGTGTAGATTTTGCGATTTCATAATAAGCTTTTATATCAAGGTGCAACTCATCATCTTCTTTAAAAACTTGTACGTCGACCATACTTTTTGCCTATAAAGTGTTTTTTTATATAGCTTTCATAGTTCGCCGTTTTTTTCAGGTGTGAAAGCTCTGCTTGCTCCTTTTTCTTGTTCTGACAACTCTAGGTCTTTGCTTGCCAAAGGGGTTGCCGTCTATGATTAATACTATTTCTTTTTTTGTCCATAATCCTCATTTCTGCTTTTTACTTTTAAATCTCTTTTTAAAAATCTCGTTATACAAGCTATCTTCATCTATTTTTGTCTTGCCTTTGCTCAAAGTTTGTAAATCTATTTACTTTAGTTTTTATATACTTTGTTTTTCTTTTCGTAAAAATCTCTAGGCTTTTTCTAGTGGATAGAAGTCTTGCCAAGATTTCAGGATAGACTGTTCTATTGTTCTTATAGCTATGTCATCATTGCCGTTTGATATTTCTTTTAGCTTTTTTATAGCTAAGTCTATGCCTTTTCCTACTAACGGCTTTTTTAGTTCTTTTCTAAAAGCTATAAAGTCTACAAAAGCTCTATTTAATTTTTCGTCTTCAAAAAGACTTTCTCACTCTCTTGCACGCATGCGTGCCTAGATATATTAAGTTTACTTAATATATCTTTTTCCTTTACTTTACTTTTGGGGATTAATTCCGCCTAAAACCCTAGTTTCCGTGTCGGAAACTCCGTTTTCTGTCAACTTTATTGATTTTTGGGTAACCTTAATAAGAAGGTACGCTTTTTCCATCTCCACTTGCTCTCTTTTTTTGACTGCATCTGCAAATCTTTTTTGTATTCCTGATGAGGTTAGAATACTGTATTTATCGAACAAATCTTCTGAAAAAATCCCTCTCTTTATACAAGCTTTTAACACCTCAGCGACAAAGTTAGCACCTTCTTTTGATGCTCCAAAATTCTCGGCTATAAACATTAGTTTAACGTCCTCTGTCCATTCACAATAGTAACCGTACTCTCCATATATCTTCTGGAGTAGCTTGACGACTAAAGCAAAGCCCTTCAGCCCGAATTGTGCTTGTATTAATCTCATCTTTTCATCAAGTTGACAATCCAAGGTAAAATAATCTAGTCCTTGTTTTCTTGGTCTTGCCATACTTACCTCTTTACTGACTCGATATACCAAAGATTCGGTCTTACTTTCGTGCCAAATTGTTTCACTAAGTTTTATCTATCTTAGAAGTATTTGATTGATAAAACTTACATGCACTACCTCGCAAGTTATTTTTTTCTCAGATATACAAAAGCCTTTCTTTTTCACGTCTCGGAATACCAAAGCTTCCACTCGGATAATCAAAGTCGTTTGACACTAGCTCGCCATACCAAAGTCTTCAGCTCGGATATAGTAAGCCACCCCGTTAAGTCTGTTAGGACATCTATATTTATCTAATCTAATAAGGCTTTTATAGTGGCTTTCCACCCCCACTTTTTCTTTGTTCTATAGGGCTTATTCGCCCCATAATTTTTTCATTTTTTCTAATTCGTCAGGAGTAACAGTTTCTATCCCTAAATCTTTAGCTTCTGAAACTGCCCCATCTATTAGCCTTGACATTTCTTTGCTGTCATAGGTTGAAGAACCAAAATAACATAGCACTTGAACTCCTTTTTGATTTCCAACCTTTATTTCGCCTAAAACCTTTGTGTATCTCCATTGAGATAACATTCTATTCAAGGCACTCTCTTTTTACTACTATAGGGGTATATACTCCGTAATTATCTAAAAGTTTTTTTATAAACTTCATCATTACCAAGATTAATTTTCTCAGCTATCTTTGATACTATCACCCAAAAGTATGAATTAGCATCTAAAGAGCGTTTTTTTCTCTATGAACTTTTTACTTTTTACATCTAAATCTTTGTTATCAAACTCTTCTAAACTCTCATTAACTTCATCTGTTGTAGTAAAAGTTATATTCCAAACTTTATGCTTTTTTTATCGTATAAAACATCTTTTATATTCGCTTTAAAATCCATTACGTTACTCTCAAAATTAGATTGTTTTTTCAGATATCATTGCATCAAGCTTTTTTAAGGCTTCTGAAAATTGTAAAAAACTAAGTTCATCAAATTCTTTTACTCCATAAAACTCTAGCAAACTAGCTTCCGATACACCTGCTTTTTTTATAACAGTTCTTAAAGCTTTCACATCTGCCGGCTTTATTTTTGAATTTTCAATATCTTCCTTTTTGTTTTGATTAGCTATAGCATTTAATACTTCTTCTGCACTAGCTATAGAAGTATCTATCCCTATACCACACATCCCTAAAGCTCTTCCTACGCAGGATGTTTCAGCGTTTTCAATAAAAGATGTTTTATTTATAAAAGACGAACCCTCTTTCTCTTGTGCGTGCCCTACTCCAAGCACCTTACCTTCTTCATCAAGTATTATTGCTTTCATAGTACAAACTCCGGCTTCAAGGCTTAGTATTTCGGTTTTTATGCTACCATTTGGGCATATACTCCTAAAAGCCTTAATTCTTTGATTTACTTCAGCATAAGCCTTACCTTTTACATCTGTAGTCTTGATAAGGCTATTAGCTTTTAAAATATCATCTTTTGTCATTTCGCTATTGCTCCTTTCATTTGTTTTTGCTACAATAGAAAGCAAGTTTGGATTGGTGTTTAAACTTGCTTTCCACTGTGTTTTTTTGCATAGTGGATTTTTTTATTCTCCAACTTTTTTTACCTTTTGCTCCTAGATTTTTCTACTATTTCCCAAAAAAAGTAAAATCATCTCCGTTTATAAATTCTTTAATACAATTCTTACAAATACATACTCCGTATATATCTATTGCGTACTTCTCGTCTGTATCTATAGACGTGTCGCAAATTTCACATACAACTTCATTTTCAGGCGGTATATATTCGTTAGGACAAAATCTGTCGCAGGGTGTTCTATTACATACATCACACATTAGGCTACCCCCTTTCTTAACCTTTCTCTTTTTTTCTATCTCTGCTAAGGCTTCTTCTTTTTATCTCTAAAAGTTTCTTCTTTGCATTTTCTATAGAAACATCAAAGCCTGCTTCTCAATGAGTACGTCATATGCTTTTTTTAAATTCCAACTTTGAATTTCGATTTTTTTAAAATATTCAAATCTGTTACAAATCTTATTGTAAAAAAACCGAGTCGCACTCTATAGCTACTTCTGTAGCAAAGCTTATAAGCTCTTTTATCTTCTTTTGCTTGTCTGTCATCTGCTTTCCTTTCTAATAGCAAAAATACATTTTTCTTCTTTTTCCTATTTTTATAGTTTTATATACACCTTTACCTTGCTTAAATTCGGCTTGAAATACAACATTTTTCAGGTAAAACTGAACCATTTTTCTAATAGATACTTAGCATTAACTATATTTCTATCAGTTGGCTTTCTGTAGTAGTTCCCGTCTTTAGTGCAAGCGTACTGTCTTTTTTGGAAAGCCACTTCTTCAAAAGTATTTGGAAACCTACTGTCTTTTACTCTGTTTAGAAATACGCTTCCAACTGCAAGCTGTAACTCATCAGAATAGCTTTGTGCTTCTCCGCATATGATACGAGATAAAATCTCTAAATCTTTTTCACTGTAGCTACTACTAGGAGTGCTTAACGGGGGATACTCCTTTAAAGCTTCTTTTGGGATTTCTTCATTTTGTACATTCTCTAGGCTCTGCTCTATTCTTATAGGCTCACTAGCTCTACTTGTTATAACTGACTTATAGCAAAAGTATCCAAGTGCTAAAGCTTCTATTATTACCACAGCAATAAGACCTTTTTTCAGTTTTCTAAGACTTTTTAGTTCTTTTTCTTCTCATTCTTTGCATATCTCTTGAAAACTCTAGCTTTGTAGCTTTTAGGATGTGCTTATTAGCTTTATTCTCAGAGGCTTTGGCTAGTATTCTTTGATTATCGCTTATGTCTAAATCTATTTGCTTTGAAGTATACATATTTAACTCCTTTCTACTTAGTTTACATCTTCCATTATCCCCTTTATAATTTTCTTACAGGCTCTGCCAAGCCTAGTAAATGAAAGGGGGGTAAAACAATGGATAAATCAACAATCCACGATTTAACCATGCTATTTAAAACTGGTTACATTGTCTGTCTATATAAAGTCCAGCCTTTGTTAGATTAGTAAGAGCTGTAGATATAGATACTATCTTTTTAATATCTTTCTCACCTATAGCCGTTCTTAACATCTCCCTAAGTTCTACTAGTTCACTTTTGAAATATAGTATCTCTTTATTAGATATCTCTACTTCTGGACTCTCCGTAATCTCACTACCTTTATCTGCGAGAATTCTATCAAGCTTATTAAGAAGTAGCTCTGTATCTAATAACCTAGAATGGTTCATCTCATATATAAATAGCTTTAATCTTTCAAGTTCTTCTCTTAGATTTTCTACTGCATTCATAGTATTACTTCTCCTTTCATCCACTATTGTCAATAATTCATCCAAAGTATCTCTTTCCGTTTTTTTAGGCTTTGTGTCATAGTATCCTTTTCAACTTTTCGCCATCCCCTTAATATATAATCGTATAAATCTGATTCATATCCGCTAAGCATTACTTTGCTTCTGCTCTCAAGTAACACTCGCAAAAGCTCTTCATGATCTTTGTCTGACATTTCTATATTGTATTGCTTTCCTTTTCTGGTGCTAAGTAAATACGGAGGATCACAATAAATCAGGCACTTTGGATGATTAAATTGCTTTATTATGTCCAATGCTGATCGTTGCTCAATCTGTACTTTTTTCAGTCTTGCAGCAGCTTGCATTATTATTTCGGGCAGCTTATTCCAAGCTTGAACCGCATATGCTCGTTCTCTTCCTTGAATATCATTTTTCCATCCGCTTTTTGCATTACATCTATATCCATGACTCATATTTATCTTTATGCAAAATGCAACAGCCTTATCAATATCTGTCTTTTCTGAACCTTCATAAGACCGTTCATATTCTGCCCTTGCATATGGCGTCATAAAAATCTTATATGCAAGCTCGTCAGCACTTTCTTTAATAACTCTAAAAAAATTTACGACATCGCCGTCAATATCATTTATTGTTTCAATGTTTGACGGAGTTTTGTTAAAAAAGACGGCACCGCTTCCAAAGTATGGTTCAACATAACTGTGATGTTCCGCATATTTTTCAATTATCCACTTTTGCAATCCTCCATTTCGCACCTGGATATTTCAATATTGCATTCATAATCTAAAAATAATTCCTCCACTTTCTGTTCAATTTACTCTCCTATCACATGTTATAGTTTACAGCCTCATCTCTTGTTATAAAGAAATGAATACCTGCGGTACACTCATTCCACCTGTTGTCGTCAAAATTATCAACACTAACAATTTCACCAATTCTGTAGATGAAACTGCTATCGCGATTAGACCTGACACTATCAACACCAACCACAGTGCCATCCATGTTTTCGATAGCAACTACTTCTGCTTTGTCGCACCTACATTTTCTAGATGTAGCACTCGAACGTTTTGCATTTTCTAGGATTTTCAACTTTATAATGTACTTTCTTGCTTTTTTATAACCTATAAAGCTTCCACTTTCAGGACAGGCTATTGGGAAGTTAAGGTCTGCCTCTCTAAGGTCTGCTCCTCTAAGGTATGCTTCTCTAAGGTCTGCTCCTCTAAGGTCTGCTCTCCTAAGGTCTGCTCTCCTAAGGTTTGCCCAGCTAAGGTCTGTCCCTCTAAGGTCTGTCCCTCTAAGGTCTGTCCCTCTAAGGTCTGCTCTCCTAAGGTCTGCTCTCCTAAGGTTTGCCCAGCTAAGGTCTGTCCCTCTAAGGTCTGCCTCTCTAAGGTTTGCCCAGCTAAGGTCTGTCCCTCTAAGGTCTGCTCTCTCTCCTCCATCTTTTCCTGTTAGCCACTTTTTATGCTTCTCTAAAATCTCCTGCAATTCTTCCTTTGATAAGGTTCTCATTTTTATACCTCCTGTACTTTCGCTCAATTTTGAGAGAAAGTCCTTTTCTTTTTTTAGCTTGCCATTTCTTTTTCTTCCTAAGATTAGGTTTACAAAATACACCTGACCTTTTTCCTGTTACTTTCGTTGTTTTTCGTAACTCTAACACTGCCATCAGGATTGTTTATGGTACTCTCCTTAACCTCAAACAGCCCTAGCTCCATAGCCCTTTGAGTGGGGAGGTTTTTACTGCTACCGGATTTCATTAAAAAGCCTCTTTGTCTTAATTCGTCAAAAAGTCTTTTCTGACCTATTGTATATCCGTTTTGTTTAAGAAGCTTTGCAAGATCTCCGATTAAGATAGATGTGTCGCTTGCGGATACAGATTTTGCAAATAAGGCTAAAGGTTGCATTTCCTTATTTTTCGGCTTCAAGTGCTTTCCTTGCCTCCCTTTCCTCTTTTAAAGCTTTAAAAGCCGCTATAGCTATATCCGGATTAGATAAAAGCTCTTCGGTGGCATACATTCCATGCTTACGGATAGTCGGCAAAACCTCTGCCGTTACCCAACGCTTAAACGCCTTAGCGTTAGGAAGTTTGCTTGATAGGATAAGGCTGTATAATCCGCTTTCGTTTATAACGATGGTTTCCTTATCCTGATTACCATCAAAAAGCATGACCTTATGTCTATCCTCTTCGTCTACATGGCGATTAACATCTCGACTACCGTTTTGGTACCCGAGGGTATCTGCTACATCTTTTTCCGACAAAACCACGGTTCATTGTCTACTTCTATTGTTCTAATCTCTCCAAATTCTGCGTTTTTGAAAATTTTCAAATCATTCATTTATATTTTCTCCTTTCACAAGCTCCAATATTTCGCTATCAAAGAAATGAAATTTATCTTGCAAATTCCATAAATCCTTTACCCTCATAGTGGAACAATCGCGTCTCCAATTTTGGATAGTTCTTTTTGTTACTCCTAAGTGTTTTCCCATTTGCTCATCAGATACAATCTCTCTTCCACCTGAAACCCTACCCGTCATACATCTAAACGCATTTAAACGTTTTTCTCTCTTACTCTCTCTTAGCTTTGGCATCTCCTATCTCCTTTCTAATGCTTTTAGTCACTTCTTTAGGTTCTGCCTTTGCATCTGCTAAGCCTTGCATATATCCTAGCAAGTAGTTCTCTGCTTTTTCCGGTATATGTGGAATTAATACTGCTAATCCCGCTAGTATCTTAGCTTGTTTTTGTGTTATACCTTGCATAGCCTTTCTCCTTTCTTCCTAGCTATCTGATAAAAAGCATAATGTTGTATACAATAAGCACTATGTTTATACAAATAGCTAAGATTTTAAGTGTTCTAATAATTGCTTTTTTCTTATTCATCATGTATAATTACAGCTGACCCCTTAAAGGGGAGGGGCATTGCCCCTGTAGAACTATTTAAGTCCGTTGATTATGGTTACTATGTTGACAAGTATGCTTGTTGTGATTAAAAGTCTTGTTAGTAACTTATCGTAATCGATGGGCTTCTTTTGTTTTAGTTTACTCAACTGTTTTACTCCTTTCTTGTATCTTATGGATACATATTAGTATAAAAAAATATACTTTGTCAAGCACTTTTTTTGTATCTTTTTTTCAACTTTTTTTATTGCAAAAAATTTTTTTCAGTATTATATACTTAGGAAAAAGGAGGTATAAAATGAACGAACGAGTAAAAGAACTTAGAAAAGCTCTGGGGCTTTCCGGAGAAAAGTTCGGTGAAAAGATAGGTTTAAAAAAAGCAGCTGTTTCTAAAGTTGAAACAGGAATAGTAGGCTTATCTGAAAGCAACATCCTTTTCCATCTGTAGGGAATTCAACGTCAATGAGGAATGGCTTAGATATGGCAATGGCGAAATGTTTATAGAAACAAAGTCAGACAATGAACTTTTTAAATGGGCAGGCAAAGTGCTAGGCTCAAAAGATATGACTTTCAGGAAAGCTTTTGTAAATGCACTTTCAAAACTAAGTGAAGATGATTGGGAAAAAGTAGAGAAATTCACTAGAAGTTTGATAGATACTGTAGATACACAAAAAAAAGAGGACTAAGTCCTCTTTTTTAATGTTTGTGTTAATATAGTTTGATACAATCTAGCTGTCCATTATTCCGGTAATAAACCAATATAACTTTTCTAATTGCTCAGTATCCATTTTTTTCAAGTAAATTCAATATAAGCAATTTATAGTCCATTTTTTTATTATCCCTCCAAAATTCCCCTTTACGATCTAAAGTAGCGATAACACTATAATAGCGAATGTATTTTTCGGTTGTCAAGAGATATCAGAACTTTTATTCGAATTATTGGAAAAAAATATTATTATTTTTTTAGAATTTTTAAAAACTAAATTAGGTCTTTTTCAAATCGCTTTTCATTGTGTTTACATAAAATGTATGATAAGATTTTTAAAGAAAGGGCAGAGACTATATATTAGCGAAGTTTTTTTATTAATTACGAAAATCTATTCAAAAAAATTTTTTTATTTTTACTACTGTCTCTTTTAACAAAATGACGTGTAATTTAATGAAAGAATATTTTTTTACAAACTTATAAAGGAGGATAGCTATGAGCTATGAAGAAGTAAAACAAACCTGATACAGACATGAAGCGTTTAACATCGGATAAATTTATCAAAGGTTTGGGATTAGCCATATTTAGCTATGTTATTTTTAGGAGTAGTGACTTCTATAATTTCTGCTATTATACACGCAATTATAGATTTTGTTTTCGATTCGGATATCAATATCTTAAGGTGGATATTTTTAGGTCTATTTCAGAACAGAGATAATGCCCACTGGCTAATTTTTTTGTATTTAGTAGTGTACTAATATACAATTTATATAAATGGAGTTTAAGTTTTTTTAAAAAAATTAAGGACGACATAATTATTAAAAGTTGCAAATTACGTAGCTTTTTATATTCTCTTGTCTGGTTTTCATACTTGGTCTTATAACAATAAAAAAACATTAGTGCATCAGATTTGACTTTAGTTCTAATATTTGGGATTGCTGCATATAAGATACATGAAAAATAAATTTACACTCGAGTAATTCTAATCTAAGTTTTTTTAGCTTTAATAAATAAAGAGCAATAGGAGTATTTAATTTTATTCTATCCCAATTAGGGAACTCTAATAATAAACCAAGTATACCGCTTAAAAACCACTAAGTATGCAAACGTATCACTTTTCATTATATTTACATAAGATATATGATAAGATTTTTAAAGAAAAAGGCAGAAACTATATATTAAAGAAAAAAACCGAATATGAGAGGTGTCTTATGAAAAAAATTATTGTCAAAGGTATTGAGATATCTACAGAAATAATCAATAATGAGTATTATTTATCTCTTACTGATATAGCAAAAAAAGAAAAAGCCTAGCTGAACCTAGAAATGTAATATCTAGTTGGCTAAGTTCTATCAATACTATAAATTTTTTTAGCTTGTTGGGAAGAAATAAATAATTCTAGTTTCAACAAATTAGCATTTAAATCTATAGAAGAGGAAAAAGAAAGACTTTTTTTAACTCCGGAAGATTGGATTAACAGAACTAATTCTATAGGGATTATTTCAAAAATCCGGTTACTTGGGTGATGTTTATGCTAACTCTTCTATAGCTTTTGAATTTGCTCATTGGATTTCACTAGAGTTTAAGCTACATCTAATAAAAAGAATACCAAAATCTAAATATAGATACTCCTAAAAATATCTTTAAATACACCTAACAATACAATAAAAAGAAATTGATACGAATACACCTAATAATGCGGTAAAAAGAAATTGATACGAACACACCTATCAATACAGTAAAAAGAAATTGATACAAATACACCTAACAATACAATAAAAGAAATTGATACAAATACACATAACGCTAGTTTAGATAAACTTGAAAATCAAAGCAAAAATACAGATGTTGAGACTAAAGTAGAACCTTCTGACCTTAAATCTTCTACTGAAAGTAAGTTTAATGATGATAAACCCTCTACTTTAAAAATGATAGCAACACTCTTCTTTTTTTAAGTGGAAATTTTTTTGGATGGCGTTACTATTACGCTTTATTGTTACTGTATATATTTCACTGATGCTTAGCTTTATAGGAAATATAGATTTTACATTGGTAGATGTCGCCCCTATTGCTTCTGTTCTTATATTCACAGCCATTGTAGGTGATAGTATCGTAGATACTACTATATATTATTTTAATACTACATATATCGATAAGTATTTATATCCCAATTTCTATGATATTAAAAAAACAAGGTATAAAATGGCTTTTATTGTGCTTAGGAACTGCTTTAATGGCTACTTTTTTTATCATTTAAGCTTTTTTTATTTCAAATCCGGACGTTAGCTATGATTTATTGTATAGCATAGCTATGGGATATGCTTGTCATTCATTATTATACTTTTTTTCAGCAAACTGATAAAGAGTATATTTATTATAATTCTTTAGCCGCTAGGGACGAAATCTCTATAAAAGAAAAATCTATTTAGGCATAGAGCATATTCCTTTCTTATAACTTTGGTTACATACTTTATCTTATTTTTTTGATTTTTCTATTCTACGCAACTGGCAAATATTTACGGCTAATAAACTTTTGCCTAAAAAGCAACTGAGGGAACAAAGGGAACTAGAAAAGCATCTTATGGTTAATGATGAAGAACTCTTTGAGGATTAAACAAATATTTAAAATACAGCTTATCATCAGATTGGGGGTGTAATAAATGAGCAATAATACTAATGAATTATTTGAAAATATTAAACATATAAATGAATATAATCAAGAGTTTTTGGTATGCTAGGGAATTACAAAAAAAGTACTTGAATATGGTAAATGGGATAATTTTTAAAAGAGTTATAGAGAAAGCTAGAGAAAGCTGTATAAACTCTAGCAACAATGTTGATGACCATTTTGCCGACGTCGGGAAAATGGTACAAATAGGAATATCTGAAAGAGAAATACAAGATATAGTACTATCAAGATATGCTTGCTATCTTATTGTAATGAATGCCGATATCAGAAAAGAGGTTATAGCCTTAGGTCAAACTTACTTTGCAATAAAAAAACGAGGCAATAAGGGTAGAAAAAAATTCAAAATAAAAAAATCCCCTTATATGCTACCAACATATAAAGGGCAAGTCCTAGATGAAACTAGACTCATTACTCACTCATACTATAACATCTAGGCAACACCCTTTTCAATATGGAATAGGTGTTCTTTTTATACTCAAAAATATTTTTATAAAAAGAAAGGATAGATTTATGGCGACAGCAAAGAAATTAAAATCTGGCAAATACAGGTGTCTTGTATTCGACCACACGGATGAAAGCGGTAAAAGGCATTATAAGTCTTTTACCGCTACTACAAAGAAAGAAGCGGAATATCTAGCGAGCTCTTTTAAAATAAATAGCGAGGTTAAAAATATCTAAATCAAATTTAACCATGTACGAAGCACTAATTAAGTATTGCGAGATGAAATCTAATATACTATCTCCTAGCACCTTAGTAAATTATAAAAGGCTAATAAACACAGCTTACGAAAACTTGTTAAGATATCCACTAGATAAAATAGACGAACAACTTATACAGCATTGGGTTAATTCTTACGCTATAGGTCGAAGTCCTAAGACTGTAAGGAATGCTTATGCACTCCTATATATAACACTTAAAACTTTTATACCTAATTTACGCCTAAATATAACACTTCCTCAAAAAGTAAAGCCTAAGCTATATGTTCCTACTGATAGCGATATACAAGCACTTATAACTTATTTCAAAGATAATGACATAGATATGCTACTAGCTGTCTACCTAGCTTCTTTTGGAACTTTAAGGCGCTCTGAAATATGTGCTTTGACTGTAGATGATATAGAAAGTAACATCATACATATAAACAAAGCATTAGTTTATTCTGGCAATAACGCTTGGACTTTAAAAACTACTAAAACTACTTCTAGTACTAGAAATGTAGATATGCCGGAATATGTATTAAAGCTCTTTCCTAGTAAGGGTAGGATAGTAAATCTTAATCCGAATCAAATTACGCATAGATTCAAAAGAGCTTTAGACAAGCTTGAAATACCTAATTTTAGATTCCACGATTTAAGACATTATGCTGCAAGTATGATGCACGCCCTAGGTATTCCTGACGTGTACATTATGCAAAGAGGTGGATGGTCATCCGATAATACCCTTAAAAAAATATACCGAAATGTCATGGATGATTACAAAGAAAAAAATTCACGAACAGAGTATTCGAACATCTAGAAAGCATGAGATAGTATGCAACACAAAATGCAACACAAAATAAAAAAATTCTTGATTTTACAAGGCTTTTAGGCTTTTTTCTAGGGGTTCGAACCCCGTCTCGCGCTCTTTTATTTAGAAACCTTGTAGTGGGTTTCTTTTTTTATGTTAAGAATTTATTTTTTTATATTTAAGATTACTGTATATATAAAATAATATAAGACTTACTCTATAAAAAGAATTTTTTTAATATGAATGTTTATATATAAATGAGAATATTGGATTTTTTTAGACTCTTTGTCAAGGGTTGGGGTAATTATTTTTTTGTGAGTATAAGACTTGGTCTTATACTCACTTTTTTTAACAAAGAAGAAAAATATGGTTTCTAAAGTTCTTAAAGTTTCTATAACCGTAAGCATTTCTTTTTTTATGACTTTAACCTTATTATCGGTTCCTTCAGTAAAGGTATTACTATAAGGATAATTTAATGAATTTAATATATATGTTCTCCAGTTAGCAAGTATAGTAAGGTAAGTTATATAAATAATATTTTTTTGATAACCTTTAAGTTGTTTTTTTGAAATATTATAAAATCTATCTATCTTGTTATATAGGAAATAGCTTGACATAAATTTAATTATCTTGTTAAATATATGTGTAAACAATAACATAAATTTGGAAAATATTGAAGAAATTTAGGAGACTGAAATGAGTAATTTTTTTGATAAGTTAGATAAAGAATTTGATAAAAAAATATTATTGTAGATATTGCAAATATGGTTCATGGTGATATGCCGGGAGATAAGGTTAGTATAGATGATACACATATTGCCAAGGCTAAAACTATATTTGTTGAATTGCTAGATAAAGTTAAGCAATTAAATAAAGAAAAAAATAGTAATATCTGTTTGTGGCGGTTCAGGAGTAGGAAAATCAGAAACTGCGTCTTTATTATCATATTTCTTTAAAAGTATGGGAATAGGAAGTTATACTCTTTCAGGAGATAATTACCCAAGGCGTATACCTATGTATAATGATGGAGAACGTTTACATATATTTAGAGAATCAGCAATAAGAGGGATGATAAAAGACGGTACATATACAAAAGAAAGATTTGATATTATCCATAAGTTTCAAGAAGAGAATATGGATGCAAATAAGGCAAATGTAGAAAATTATCCTTGGTATGAATCTTATATAAAAAATGGTTCAGAAGGTTTAGCCGGCTATCTTGGAACAGATAATGAAATAGATTTTTAAACAAATTGAATCCATAGTTAAGGAGTTTAAAGATGGAAAAAAAGTAAAATTTATTTAAAAAAAGAATGGGTAGAGATGCTGCGGCTCTTTGGTATGATGAAGTTGATTTTTTTCGGAAATTAATATACTTATCATAGAATGGACACATGGAAATAGTAAGAATTATAATGGTGTAGATATTCCTATATTGCTAAATTCTACACCTGCTGAAACTTTAGAGCATAGAAGATTAAGGAATAGAGATGGTGGAATAGATAGTCCATTTACAACATTAGTGCTTGAATTGGAGCAAAATCTATTAATTAGAGATGCACATAAGGCAAAAGATAATACTTTCAAAAAGCAGGTGAAATACTTAGTTATGAGTCTTATCTAGATTTAATGAAATAATTTAGGAGAAAAAAATGGCTAGAAATACAGATATAAAACCTATGTTAAATGCTTATCCGGATAGCATAGGAAATAAATTAGAACAAATAGTTGCTTTTTTTGAAGAGAGAGGAAGCAAAAGATATATTTGGGAGCTTCTACATATTACCAAGTTTCTTTAATACTGACCTTGATAGAGGGTTTTCAGTAATAGATTATAATATGAATAAAGTATTTGTGAAACAAGATGACCTTGATGATCTAAAAAAAATTAGATATAAACTTAAAAATTTGATTTTTATACTAAATCATGCTTCAGTTTTTATCAAAAAGAATTTCAAGATATAGTTAGAAATGGAGAAAATTCCAAGTATGCAGATTTCTTTATAAATTGGAATAAATTCTGGGATGGTCATGGCGAGATGACAGCAGAAGGCTACATACAACCGGATAAAGAGCTTATTAAAGATATGTTTTTTTAGAAAGCCGGGTTTACCAATACTTATGGTACGTATGCCGGATGGTAAGGATGTTCCATATTGGAATACCTTTTTATCAAGAAGTTAAGTATCAAAAAAATAGATATTCAAAAATCTTATGCTTACTCTAAATTTACAATATCTGACAGCTGAAAAAAATAGTAGATTTGGTAAATAAAGCTCTTGATAATGGAGTATTACCTAAAGATATTGATTTTTAAGGATTTTTATTGAATATAGAGATAAAGTTGTAGATTATTTGGAATCAAAAAGACAATATCTAGGGCAAATGGATTTAAATATAAAATCTCCATTAGTTTGGGAATATTATGAAAATGTTTTAAAGACTTTAGCAAATTATGGTGCTAAGATAGTGAGGTTGGATGCTTTTGCTTATGCGCCTAAAGAACCGGGATTTAGAAATTTTTTAAATGAACCGGGAACATGGGATTTATTAGAGAAAATAAATGAACTTGCAAGCAAATATGGTTTAACCTTACTTCCGGAAATACATTCAAGTTACTTGGAAAAGTCATATAGGACTTTATCTGATAAAGGTTATATGACTTATGATTTCTTTCTTCCCGGGCTTATAATACATACTTTAGAGGAAAAGAGTGGAGAAAAATTAGCTTCTTGGGCTAATGAGATAATAAGAGATAAGATAGATGTTGTAAATATGCTTGGTTGCCATGATGGTATTCCTCTCCTTGACTTAAAAGGTATTATAGAGGACGAAAAAATACAAAATCTTATAGATGTAGTTGTATCTAGAGGTGGTTATGTAAAGAACCTGCATGGACAAAAAAATATATACTATCAAGTAAATGCTACATATTATTCAGCTTTAGGTGAAGACGATAAGAAGATGTTGCTTGCTCGTGCTTTACATATTTTTATGCCGGGAAAACCACAAGTATGGTATCTGGACCTTTTTGTAGGTAAAAATGATTATGAAGCAGTAGAGCGAGCAGGTGAGGGTGGACATAAAGAGATAAATAGAACTAATTTAAGTTTTAAGGATATAGAGCTTGCCCTTGATAAAGATATAGTTAAAAAAAGCAAATAGACTTGCTAAGATTTAGAAATACTTTTAAAGCATTTAATGCAGATGCAAAAATCAGTGTAGAAGCTAATAATGGAGAGATGAGTTTTTCATGGGAATATGAAAAATATAAAGCAGAACTTTTTGTAAATTTAGCTGATTATAGCTTTGAAATAGTGGCTAGTAAAGATGGAAGAAGAGTAGATTTTTTTAATAAAAAAAGACTTCATATTTCTAAAAAAAATAAAGCCGAATATTAAAAAAAGTAAGTAAAAGACATTTTGATATATACCCTAATTACAGATTTATTTAGTAAAAAGGGTATATATCAATTTTTTTATTTATAGTATTTTTCTCATTGTCAAATTTTTATGTAGTATTTACTATATTATAAATATGAGTTATACTATATAATTAAAGTAATAACTTGAATTTAAGAAAGGTATATATGAATAATATAGATAATAAGAATAATACAGATAATATAGTTGAGGATAAAAAAAGAAGAAAAAGATTTGTTTCGTATGTAGAAAACCGGAATCTCAGGTAGGCAAGTGCATAGAAATGCCCGGTAATATGAGAGTTTGTAATACTTGTTTGCAATCGGCATTTAATAATCTGGCTAATATGGATTTTTTTAAATGGTTTGAATCTTCCTATTAATCAAGATAAAGAGAAAAAAAGAAGAAATAAAAAGAAGATGATAATAATAAAGAAGATGATAATAAGAAAAAAAGTAGAAGAAAAATAAATCTTTTCAAGGTATACCTGTTATGAGTATAGATTTATCAGAATTAGGCCTTGGAAATCTAGGTAAATTACTTGGTAATCCTATGGTGGGAAAACAGGTAAAGGAAAGGAAAGAAGAGAAAGAAGATAAGCCGGCTCTTAGCATGGAAGATGTACCTGCACCACATAAATTAAAAAGAAATGTTAGATGAGTATGTTATAGGACAAGATAGAGCAAAAAAAGATAATATCTGTTGCTGTCTATAATCATTATAAGAGAGTATTTTTAGACTATAAAAGAGATGAAAATTTAGCAAAAATAGAAAAGTCAAATATATTGATGCTTGGACCAACAGGTTCAGGAAAGACCTACCTGGTTAAAACTTTAGCAAAGATACTTAATGTTCCTTTGGCTATAGCAGATGCTACAAGTCTTACTGAAGCGGGTTATATAGGAGATGATATTGAAAGCGTTCTTTCAAAATTGCTTGTAGCGGCAGATGGTGATGAAGCAAGAGCTGAATCGGGTATAGTATTTATAGATGAAATAGATAAAATAGCAAAAAAAGCTAATACTAAAAAAATAGAGATGTAAGTGGAGAAAGCGTTCAACAAGAATTACTTAAAATGTTGGAAGGTAGTAAGATAGATGTGCCTATAGGCGGTAATCAAAAAAATGCACTTACACCTATGACAACTATCAATACAGATAATATACTTTTTATTTGTGGTGGAGCTTTTCCGGATCTTGAAAATATAATAAAAGAAAGGCTCACTAATAAAGGTAGTATGGGTTTTTAATGCTATTCTAAAAAGAAGATTTGGATAAAGAGGAGGACTTATTTGCAAAAGGTAGATATGGAGGATATAAGAAAATTCGGTATGATTCCTGAATTTCTTGGGCGTTTACCTATAGTTCTTAGTTTATCAAAGTTAGATGAAGAAGCCCTAGTTAAAGTTTTTAAAAAGAACCTAAAAAAATGCAATTTTAAAAGCAATATACCAGACTTTTTAGAACTAGATGAAGTTCAATTAGAATTTGAAGATGAAGCATTAATAGAAATAGCAAAAAAAGCTATGGAAAAGGGGACAGGCGCAAGAGCTTTACGTTCTATTATAGAAGAATTTATGCTTGATATTATGTATGAAGTACCGAAAGATAATAATATAGGAAAAGTTATTATTACAAAAGATTATATAGAAAAGAACGGATCTCCTAAGATAGAGTTTAGGAGTCTATAATGAGATATTTAATATTTATTGTAATATCGTCTTTTGTAGATATTTTTTTATAAAAGATAAGATAGAAAGTGATTATGAAAAAGTAGAAAAGGTATATAATAAAAAGTAAATTAAAGAAGTATATATCTCTAAATAAGCTACATAATTACGGATTTCCATTTGGAAAAATTAAAAAAATTCAAGACTTTTTGTAAAATATGCTCCTGCTTTTTATAACTTTAGCACTTTTTTACTAAACTTATGAATTTGATAAAAAGTAAAAAAAGAGTTTATATCAAATATTGGCACTTACTTTAATTATTGCGGGTTCCATCAGCAATATAAGAGATAGATTTAAATATACTTATGTAGTAGACTATTTTAGTTTTAAAAATTACAAAACTGAAGAATATAGTATTTAATTTGGGAGATATATATATTATTATAGGTAGTATATTGTATACATTAGGAGGTATTATTTTTTTGGATAGTGGTGATATAGTAGCGCTGTCGATTTTTAATTGTATTGATACTTATGTCTGCATTTTTTCTTCTGCTGAAACAGCATTTATGGCAGTTAATAATATAAGGCTTAGAACCTTGGCAGGAGAAGGAAAGAAAAAAATGCAATAACTGCGTTAAAAAAATATTAGATGAAAAAAAGATAAAATGTTATCAGCTATATTAATAGGAAATAATATAGTAAATTTATCATCTTCAGCTTTAGCTACGAGCTTGACGCTTAAAAATTTTTTGGGAATTATGCAGTTAGTTTTTGCAACCGAATTTTAACTTTACTTATCTTGATATTTGGTGAGATAAGTCCGAAAAACATTGGCAAGTAGATATTCAGAAAAGTTGGTTTTATTTTATGCAAAAAAATTATTTTTTTGGACTTATGACTATATTAACTCCACTTATATTTATAGTTAATATAGCGGCAGGTGGAGTTTTGAAAAATTTTTTTGGTGCCGATTCCGGAGATATTAAAGAACATATAACGCAAGAAGAACTTAGAACTATAGTAGATGTAGGTCATGAAGAAGGTATACTTGAAAAATGAAGAAAGAAAAAAATGATTAATAATGTCTTTGATTTTTGGAGATATTATAGTTAGAGATCTTATGATACCTAGAATAGATATGATTAGTATAGATATAAATGCTTCTTTTTGATGAACTTATGGAAGTATATAGAAAAGAGCAATATACTAGAATACCTGTATATGAAGATAGTACAGATAATATAGTTGGTATAATTAATGTAAAAGACTTACTTCTTAATGATAATAAGAATAATTTTAGAATAAAAAGATATTTTTGAGAGAACCTTTATTTACTTATGAACATAAGAATGTTGCCGAGTTACTTCTA